>NZ_JAZDCG010000021.1:0-42624 GCF_036321705.1 Brachybacterium sp. J144 | reverse complement strand
GTCTCGGGAGTAATCCTGAAAGAGTGAGTCTGCCTCCCGGGGGGATGGCCCGCTCCTATGTCTCGGGACGGTCGCCGCGTCACGACGCCGGGTCCGGTCGCCGCGTCACGACGCCGGGTCCGGGCCGAGGCGCCGGATCGAGCAGGTCCGGGTCGACGCTCAGGCGAGCCGGCGGGCCGGGGACTGGGTGAGGTTCGGATCGGTCTCCGGGAGGTCGCCGAGGACCTCGTCGATGCGGGCCTTCACGTCGGCATCGAGGGTGATGCCCGCGGCCTTGACGTTCTCGGTGACCTGCTCGGGGCGCGAGGCCCCGATGATGGCCCCCGCCACGTTGTCGTTGCTGAGCACCCACGCGACGGCCAGCTGCGCCGGGGTGAGACCGAGCTCCTCCGCGATCGGCAGCAGACCCTGGACGGCCGTGAGCACCTCATCGTTCAGGAAGCGCTTAATCATGTCGGCGCCACCCTTCTCGTCCCGGGCACGGGAGCCCTCGGGCGCCTCGGCGCCGGGCTTGTACTTGCCGGTGAGGATGCCCTGGGCGACCGGCGACCAGACGATCTGCGAGATGCCGAGCTCACGGGAGGTCGGCACGACGCGCTCCTCGATGACCCGCCACAGCATCGAGTACTGGGGCTGGTTCGAGATCAACTGGATGCCCAGCTCCCGGGCGAGCTGGTGACCGGCGCGCAGCTGGTCCGAGTTCCACTCCGAGACGCCGATGTAGAGGGCCTTGCCCGAATGGACGACGTCGGCGAAGGCCTGCATCGTCTCCTCGAGCGGGGTCGCGTAGTCGTAGCGATGGGCCTGGTAGAGGTCGACGTAATCGGTCTGCAGGCGGCGCAGCGAGGCGTCGATCGACTCGCGGATGTGCTTGCGGGACAGGCCCGTGTCGTTGTGGCCCTTGGGACCGGTCGGGAAGTACACCTTGGTGAAGATCTCCAGCGATTCGCGCCGCTCGCCCTTCAGCGCTTCGCCGAGCACGACCTCGGCGGCGGTGTTCGCGTAGGTGTCCGCGGTGTCGAAGGTTGAGATGCCGGCGTCGAGCGCGGCGCGCACGCAGGCCCGGGCGCGGTCGTCCTCGACCTGGGAGGCGTGGGTGAGCCAGTTGCCGTAGATGATCTCGCTGATCTTGAGGCCGGAACGGCCGAGATGACGATGTTCCATCCCTCCACCCTAGGGTGCCGCTCTCGCCGCCGTTCGGTGGCCTGCGTCACAGGGGGTCCTACCCAGCGGTGCGCCCGACGGCGCCGACGGGGCCGCCCGGGCCCAGAGCAGCGCCTCACGCACCGCGCGGCGCCGTTCGTCGGCGGCCCGCAACGCGGCGGAGCGACGCGTGCGCCCCCAACGCAGCACCAGGACCAGGACTCCCAGGCCCAGCACCCCGGCGGCGAGACCCCAGCGGACCAGCGCCGCCTCCGGGAGGACGGCCCGGTCCGGCACCGGGAGCAGGAGCAGGTGCACCGCGGCGTACAGCACCGCGGCGCCGATCAGCGCCGACAGCAGGGCACCGGCCGCCCGCGTGCGCGGCGAGCGGGGGGCGAGCGCGGCACCCACCAGAGCGAGCACGGCGCCGCCGGCCAGCAGCGTCGGAGCCCAGCTCAGGAGCTCCGCGAGATCGGGATCGGGAACGCGTCGGCTGGGCACCAGGACCACCGAGCCCGCGAGGGCGAGCACGAGCCCCACGGACACCACGGAGCCGCTCCGCGACGGGGTCCCCGGCACGGTGTTCCGACGTCGCGTCCGCGTCGACGGATCCGCGCAGCGCCCGCTCGGCTGCGGCACACAGCAGCGCGTCCTCGGCGGGCGGGATCCGGGAGGTCATGGCCGGACCGGCACCCCACCCCGGGACTCGCGGGCGACCTGCCGCTGGGCGAGCAGGCGCAGGGCCGAGAGCAGCGGATCGGCGAGCACGGTGCCGAGCACCACGAGCCGCACCGCGTCGCCGGCGTCGCGCGGGACGGAGGAGAGCTCCTTCTCGGCGACCATGCGCATCGCGTCGGCGTAGACGTCGATGTCGTCCTCGCCGATCCCGAGGTCGACCGAATCGCAGGCATCCCAGGCACGGGCCAGCCGGTGCAGGATCGGATCGCCCTCCGGCGCGAACCAGCCGCGCTCCTCGACCCAGCGGCGCGCACGGTCCGTCGGAGGCTCCTCCGGCTCGGGCTTGGCGCTCGCCACGACGACGACCTGCTGCGCGGTCGCGAGCACGTTGATCGGGGAGGGCTCAGTCTCGTCCAGCACCCCGACGATGCGCCGGATGCCCGCGATCGACAGCCCGCCCACCTCGAGCAGGGCGCGGATCAGCCGCAGCCGCTCGACGTGGGGGAGGTCGTACTCAGCGCTCGTGCGGGAGGTGAGCTGTCCGGGCCGGAGCAGGCCCTCGCGCAGGTAGAACTTGATGGTGCCGACGGGGACGCCGGTCTCCTCGGCCAACTCGGAGATCTTCATGCCACTGCTTTCTGAACCGGCCGCGGTCGGGGGCCCGCGGCACGGAGTAGAACGGTACGGCTCCCGGGGCCGGGTGAGACACCGGGACACGCTGCGTGGTGGGCGGGCAGGCGGGTCAGAGTTACGCCTCACGAGGACGGATGCACGCCGAGGACTGTCCTGCAATGCATGAGGATCCCAGCCGGGACGGCTCACCGACAGCTCACCACGTCCTCGCGGCCGGGGAGGAGGGTCGAAGGTCCGCGGACGTGGACTCGATGCGGGCGGTTGACGCGGCGGACTGCGGCACGAACACTGGTAAGTGACACTTTCCACGTCGTGAGGGGTCCCGCCACGACCACCACCCAGCGCCCCGCGAACCGGACCACGGCACTGTCCGAGGGACTGGTGGTCTTCCACATCGGCATGACGATCACCAAGCCGCACCGTCCCGACCTGTGGGGGCCGGTGTTCGCGGCGATGCCCCGCATGCTCCGCGAGCTCTATGCGGCGAAGTCCGCCCACGAGCGCGACGAGGGCGAGGACCCGGGCTTCCTCGGCACGCAGACCCTCATCGGCCGCGGCGGACCCTTCGTGGTCCCGCCGGGCGGGGTCGAGACCTTCTACGGCAACGGTGCCGAGCTCGGCCTCGGCGCGATGATCGGCACGCAGGAGGTCACCTCGCGCGGGCGCACCGCCGCCCAGCGCCTCGCCGGCGAGCACGCGGCCGACGGGGTGGGCGCCGCGTCACGGGGGTGATGCGGGGCGCTCCGCTCGACGGCGTAAGGGCCCGCATCCCCGTCGCGCCCCGAAACCTCCGCACACTGGGGCGAATAGCGCTCGGATTCCCCCAACTCTGCGGTGGTTTCCGGTGGAAGGGGGGACGGGAGCCCGAGGCCGCGGCGGGATCTGCGACCGGAAAAGGAGGGGCGCCCCACGGAGTGGTGCCGTAGGTTCGCCCGTGACCCGCGCGGTCCGCCGCGGTGACCGACCCCAGGAGGCCCCCATGCGAGAACTCGTCTACTTCGTCGCCGTGAGCCTCGATGGCTACATCGCGGGCCCCGAGGGCCAGTTCGACGACTTCCTCGTCGAGGGCGATCACCTGGAGGGCATCCTCGCGGATTACCCCGACACGATCCCCACCGACGCCGCCGCCCATCTCGGTATCGACCAGTCCGGCGGACGCTTCAGCACCGTGCTGATGGGGGCGAACACGCATGCCGTCGGCCTGCCGGACATGCCGAGCCCCTACCGGCACCTCGAGCAGATCGTCGTCACCCACCGGGATCTGCCGGAGGCGGAGAACCTGCGCGTGACCGATGAGGACCCGGTCGCGCTGGTGCAGGAGCTGAAGCGGCAAGAGGGCGGCGACATCTGGCTGTGCGGCGGCGGACAGCTCGCGAGCCAGCTGCGGGCCGAGATCGACCGCCTCGTGCTCAAGCGCCAGCCGTTCCTCTTCGGGAACGGGATCCCCCTGTTCGCGCCCGGCGAGTACGCGCCGGAGCAGCTAGAGCACGTGAGCACGCGGACCTTCGAGTCCGGGGTGAGCCTGACCGAGTTCGCGCGCCGACGCTGAGCGGAGACGGGCCGTCCTGCACCGGCCCACTCGGCGTGTAGCGGCGAGCGGGATCTCGTCGGGTACGGGCGTGTGGCGTTCCGGTACGGCTATATGTCCGTAGTGGCACGCCACACGCCCGTACCTGACCATCCCGCCCGCCGGACGCCGGATCGAGCGGCGCGAGCCGATGTCCGTCTCGCGAACACGAATGTCCCGGAGGTGCCTGGTGGGCGCCGCGGGCCTCTTCCTACGCTCGTCGGACACGCATCACCGCGTGCTCCCCTCGACGGAAGGTCGACGATGACCACCCTCTCCCCCACCCGCACCGATCTGGACGCTCTCGCGGACTCCTACGACGAGTAGGGATTCGTGCTGGTCAAGGGTCTCCTGACCCCCGAGGAGGCCGCCGCGTACCGCGAGCGCAGCCACCGCCTGATCGCGTCCCTCGACCGCGGGGACGACCCCACCTGGGCGGCCGCAGCCGAGCAGTCGATGGGCCGCGCCACCTCGCTCCAGCACCTCCACGACGCCCAGTTCTACGATGCCGCCTTCACCCGGCTGCTCACCGATCCGCGGTTCACCGACGTGGCGGCGGCCGTGCTGCGCACCTCGGACGTGCAGCTGCACCACACCAAGATGTTCATCAAGCCGCCGGAGGGTCAGGACCACGGCGAGCCAGCTCCCGGAGGACAGGCCCAGGCCCCACACCCGAGTGCCGAGGTCGAGCTCGGCGGGGGCCAGCAGGGGCCAGGGCGTCAGCCTGGTCAGCCGCATGACGGCGTAGGGCAGCGGGCAGGCGGCGGCGACCAGGGTGGTCAGCAGCCGGTGGCGGGTCGTCCAGCCGATGAGGCGCTCGGCAGCGCCGTCACCGCGCAGCGCGGTCACGGCCAGACCCGCCCACGCCGCGCCGACGGCGACGAGCAGGAGGGTCACGGCGATCCCCGGCAGATCCGCGACGAGCGCGGGGGCCATGTGCCCGGCCAGCTCCACGATCGCCTCGCGCAGCAGCAGGACCACGGCGAGCAGCGCGACCGCGGCGGCACCGCCGACGACGACCCTCGCCCGCGGATAGCGGCGGATCACCTGCACCACGAGCATCGCCACGATGAGCGGCATCGCGAAGCCGAGCAGGTAGCCGGCGGTGGACAGCGTGGACATGCTGCCCATGCCGACCCCGGCCACCAGCACGTGGGCACCGGCGACTGCGAGCAGGAGGGGCCGCGGGACGGGCCGGACGCTCGCGGCGAGGGCGGTCACCGCTCCCCCGAGGGCGACGAGCCCGAGCGCCGCGGCGGCTCCCGGGACCCCGAGCAGCAGCTCGAGCGGGGAGCGCTCCGGCGGACCGCCGAGCAGCCCGACCTGTGGGGCGAGAGCCCAGGTCAGGCCCAGCACGGCGGCGAGGAGGGAGGTGAGGAGCCCGGCGAGCAGCAGGGGCCGCGGCAGGGCCGGGCGGGGACGGGTCGTGAGCGGTGGTGAGGTCGTGTTCGTGGTCATGCTCCGAGCCTTCTCGGGTGCCGCCGCCCGCACCTCCCCCGCGCGGGGGAACCGGGTGCGCCGACGGGTGAGAGCCGGCGTCGATCGCCGGTCCGGTCAGGGCGCGAGGACGCTCCGCGCCGCGAACAGGCTCGCTCCGGGCAGCGTCACGGCGCGGCGCGCAACCTGCTGGATCCTCAGCTGGAGCCGGTTCGCCGGGGCGAAGAGGGAGGCGCTGCGACGCCCCATGCGCTGCGCCGCCTCGGTCGTCGGCCGCCATCGGCGCTCGTACTCCGCCAGGCCGACCTCGACGTGCGGGCCGGCGGCGCGGAGGCTACAGGCGAGCGCCTCGGCACCCGCGATCGCGAGGGACGTGCCCTGCCCCGCCAGCAGCGACGGCGCATGGGCGGCGTCCCCGGCCAGGACGATGCGTCCCCGGCTCCAGCGCGGCGCGATCGCCTGCGCGACGAGGTCGTGGTAGAAGCTCTCCGGGGCCTGGGCGAGCGCCCGGTCGACCTGCGGATGGAGCCCGGCGAAGTCGCGCTGGAGGCGTGCCCGATCGGGGACGGGCCGGGCGAGGCCCGAGCCGGCGGTGCGCTCGGCGAACATCGCGCCGACGCGCCCGTCCCCGGCCGCATACGCCCAGCCCACACGGCCGACGGTGTCGGTCATGAGCATCCGCTCCGCCAGCTCTCCGGCGAGCTGCGGGTCCGGGTAGAGGTAGCTCGCCACCCGGTAGCCCATCGGCACGATGTCCCCATGCCCGGGCGCGACCCGCTCCCGCACCGGTGAGCGCAGGCCGTCGCAGGCCACGACGAGATCCGCGGCGAGGGTGGCCCCGTCGGCGAGCTCGACCAGGGCGCCTCGGGGAGAGCCGCCTCCCTCGAGGGCGATGTGTCGCACCGCGACGACGCGGGCACCGTAGCGCAGGTCCACGTAGTCGGGCAGCACGGCGAGCAGGCCGCGCTCCACCTCGGGGCGCAGGATGGAGAAGTAGCGTCCGCCCGCGGCGGCGACGAGGGGGCCGACGTCGATCCGCCCGGACTCGGCGCCGTCGGGCGTCCCGTAGCGGACCCCCTCGAAGACGTGCCCGCGGACGCGGAGCTCGTCGATGATCCCCATCCGCTCGGCGGCGAGGAAGCCGGGGCCGAAGAAGTCGATCATGTAGCCGCCGCCGCGCGGGCCCGGGGAGGCCTCGAGCACCGTGACCTGGTGGTCGGGGGCGAGCTGGTGGGCGAGGGCGAGGCCGGCGATGCCGCCTCCGATGACGGTGACGTCCATGCGTTCGACGCTACGCGGCCCTCCTCGCCGTCGCCACGCCCCGGCCAACGCGGCCCTCGCCAACGCGCCCCACCATCGCCCCCGGAACTGCTGCAGACCTGGGGGTATTCGAGTGCTATTCCCCCGAGTCTGCAGGTGTTTCCGGCGAGGTGGGATGAGTCGATTTGGGGGCGCGGGCGGGGTGGAGGGGACGAGGGCGGAGCGGGGCGGGCGGTGCATGCCCGCCCCGCTCTCCCTGAGTCAGCTCCCCTCGGCAGGGGCCTCCACCGTCGGGGTCGTGCCGGCGACCTCCGGGGTCTCCCCGGTGAGGGTGGCCCGCCCCTCCTGCACCGCGGCCTCCTCGTCGGGGTCCACCCCGTCGGCGAACTGCGACCAGTAGAGCCGGTGGTACGCGCCCTCGGCGGCGAGCAGCTGCTCGTGCGAGCCGAGCTCGACGATGTCGCCATGCTCCATCACGAGGATGACGTCCGCATCCCGGATCGTGGAGAGCCGGTGCGCGATGACGAAGCTGGTCCGGTCGGTGCGCAGCGCCGCCATCGCCTCCTGCACCAACACCTCGGTGCGGGTGTCCACGGAACTGGTGGCCTCGTCGAGGATCAGCAGCGCCGGGTCGGCGAGGAAGGCGCGGGCGATGGTGATCAGCTGCCGCTCTCCGGCGGAGACGTTCGCGCCCTCGTCCTCGATGACGGTGTCGTAGCCGTCGGGGAGGGTGTGCACGAAGCGGTCCACGAAGGTGGCGCGCGCGGCGGCGACCACCTCCTCGTCGGTCGCGTCGAGTCGGCCGTAGCGGATGTTCTCCCGGATCGTGCCCCCGAAGAGCACCGCATCCTGGAGCACCATGCCCACCCGCGAGCGCACCGCACCGCGGTCCAGGGCGCGGATGTCCACGCCGTCGAGCCGGATCTCGCCGGCGTCGATCTCGTAGAAGCGCATGATCAGGTTGACCAGGGTGGTCTTGCCGGCGCCCGTCGGGCCGACGATCGCGATGGTCTGCCCCGGCTCCGCGGTCAGCGACAGGTCCGTGATCAGCTGCTTCTCGGGCGTGTAGGAGAAGGCGACATGGTCGAACTCGATCCGGCCGCGGGTCGGCGCGGTGAGCTCCCGGCGTGCGATGCGGCTACCACCATCGGCCGCGCCGTCGCGCGCGACGATCTCCCCGTCGGCCTCCTGCTCCTCGGCATCCAGCAGCTCGAAGATCCGCTCGGCCGAGGCGACGCCGGAAATGAGCATGTTCGCCATGCCCGCCACCTCGCCCAGCGGCGCGTTGAACTCGCGCGAGTACTGGATGAAGGCGGTCACCTGGCCGAGGGACATCTGCCCGGAGGCGATCCGCAGACCGCCCACCACCGCGATGCCGACGTAGCCGAGGTAGGTCACCCACTGCATGATCGGCATGATCATGCCCGAGTAGAACTGGGCCTTGAACGAGGCCTCCCACAGCTCCTCGTTGCGCTCGTCGAACTGCTCGCGCATGGAGTCCTGCCGGTCGAAGACGGTGACGAGGTCGTGCCCGGTGAAGGACTCCTCGACGTGCCCGTTCAGCCGGCCCGTGTTCCGCCACTGGGCGGTGAACAGCTTCTGGGACCTCGAGCCGATGATCCCGATGACCACGCCCGAGACCGGGAGAGCGATCAGGGCGATGAGCGCGAGCTGCCAGGACAGCCAGAACATCATCGCGGTGATCCCGAGGATCGTGAGCACCGCGTAGACCAGCGAGGCGAAGGCCTGCTGCAGCGCGGACTGCACGTTGTCGACGTCGTTGGTGGTGCGGGAGAGCAGGTCGCCGCGCTGCCGGGTGTCGAAGTAGCTGAGCGGCAGGCGGTTGACCTTCGCCTCGATCCGCTCGCGCAGCCCGTACACGATCCGCATCACGACGTCGTTCAGGAGCCGGCCCTGGAGCCAGTCGAACACGGCCGCGACCAGGTACATCCCCAGCACGATCAGCAGCAGGCGGCCGAGCGCGGCGAAGTCCACCCCGTCGCCGAGGAAGCCGTCGAAGATGACGTCCATGGCGTCGCCGAGGATCGAGGGCGCCCACACGGTGAGCACCGTCGAGAGGATCCCGAAGGCGAGCACCACGGTCAGCCCCAGCTTGTGGTCGCCGAAGGTGCCCATGAGGCGCAGCGCGGAGGGCCAGAAGGCCTTCGCCTTCCGCGGCGCGCCCTCTCCCCACTCGCTGCTCATCGAGTCCTGCATCTCCAGGATCTCCGCCTCGGTGAGCTCGGCGGACGCCGCGGACTCCTTCGCGGAGGTCTTCTTCTTCGCGCTCATGCCATCTCCTCCGCGGTGATCTGGGAGTCGACGATCTCCCGGTAGGTCTGCGAGCTCTCCAGCAGCTCCTCGTGGGTGCCGCGGCCGACGATCCGGCCCTCCTCGAGCACGAGGATCTGATCGGCCAAGGTGATGGTGGAAATGCGCTGGGCGACGATGATCGTGGTCGCGCCGCGGGTGTGCGCGGCGAGGCCCGCGCGGACCTTCCCGTCGGTGGTGACGTCGAGCGCCGAGAAGGAGTCGTCGAAGACGAAGACGCGCGGCGCAGCGACGAGGGTGCGGGCGATGCACAGGCGCTGCCGCTGCCCGCCGGAGACGTTGGTGCCGCCCTGGGAGACGGTCGATTCTAGGCCCGAGGCGACCGCATCGCCCTCGCCGGTGGTGCGCTCGCGCACGAAGTCGGCGCCCTGCGCGACCTCGAGCGCCTCCCACAGTGCGGCATCGTCCGCCGACGGGTCGCCGAAGCGCAGGTTGTGGGCGATCGTGCCGGAGAACAGGTACGGCTTCTGGGGCACGATGCCGACGGCTCTCGAGATGTCCGCGCGGGCCAGGTCGGTGACCGGCACGCCGTTCAGCAGCACCTGGCCACCGGTCGCGTCGTGCAGCCGCGGGATGAGGTTGACCAGGGTGGTCTTGCCCGCACCGGTCGAGCCGATGATCGCGGTGGTGCGGCCGGCCTCGGCGGTGAAGGAGACGCCGTCGAGCACGGGCGCCTCGGCGCCGGGGTAGGCGAAGGTGACGTCGCGGAACTCGACGGTCACTCCCCCGTCGGCTCCCGGCAGCGGCGTCGGCGCGGCGGGCTCGAGCAGCGTCGGCGCCGTGTCGAGCACCTCGCCGATGCGCCGCGCGGAGATGATGGCGCGCGGGAACATCATGAACATGAAGGTGCCCATCATGACGGCCATCAGGATCTGCAGCAGGTACTGCATGAACGCCGTCAGCGCGCCCACCTCGACGAGGCCCGCGTCCACGCGGTGACCGCCGAACCAGAGCACCGCGGCGGTCGCGAGGTGGAGCACGACCGTGATCGCCGGGCCCATGATCACGAACAGCCGACCGATCCGCACCGAGGTGTCGGTGAGCACGGCGTTCGCGTCGCGGAAGCGGGCGGTCTCGTGGTCCTCGCGGACGAAGGCGCGCACGACGCGGATCCCCATGATCTGCTCGCGCATGACGCCGTTGATCGCGTCGATGTTGTCCTGCATCCGCTGGAACAGCGGCATCAGGCGCACCACGAGCAGGCCCACGATGAGCATCAGCACTGGCACGGACACCCACACGAGCCAGGACAGCCCGGGATCCTCCTGGATGGCCATGATGATCCCGCCGATGGACATGATCGGCACCATGACCATGAAGTTCAGCGCCATCAGCACGAGCATCTGCACCTGCTGGACGTCGTTCGTGGCGCGGGTGATGAGGGTCGGCGCGCCGTAGCGGCCCATCTCCTCCGTCGAGAAGCGATCCACCCGTGTGTAGACGGAGCGGCGGATGTCCCGGCCGACGCCCATCGCGGTGCGGGCACCGAACCACACCGAGGCGATCGCGGTGATGAGCTGCACGATCGCGACGATCAGCATGATCCCGCCGACGCGCCAGATGTAGTCGGTGTCCCCCGTGGCGACGCCGTTGTCGATGATGTCCGCGTTGAGGCTCGGCAGGTAGAGGGTCGCGAGCACCGTCGCGAGCTGCAGCACGGCGACGGCGATAACGTGCGGGACATAGGGGCGCAGATGGCGCCGGAGCAGGGTCCAGAGCATGAGGATCCTCGGGGTGGTGCGGCCCGGCCGACGGGGGTGAGCGACCGGGTTCTCGAGTGAGCGTAGGACGGGGTGAGGACAGATCCTGTCCCCGAGGAGGCCGACGGGTCGTCGGCCAAGTGATCGGCGGGACGTGCGCCGGACCTGCCGGGCCCGAGGTGACGGGCGCTGCCGGAGCGGGACAGCTGGTCGCGACAGACGCTCAGGCGGGCAGGGCCGGTCCGAGGAGCAATCCTCCCCCGAGCATGCCGCTCGGCGCACCCGACTTTCGGCCATCGCGGCTGAGAGCCGAGGCACCTGGGCGTACCGGCGACACCGGGCTCGACCGGTCAGATCCGGCCGCACCTAGCGGGCCGGATCGCGCGATACTGGAGGCTCCACTCGCGGAAGGACGGCCATGACCACGAGGATCCTGCTGGTGGGCTGCGGGCGCCTGGGCCTGCGGGTGGGCGAGCTGCTGCTCGCTGATCAGGACGAGAGAGGTCGTCACGAGGTCCTCGGGCTGCGCCGCGACCCGAGCTCCCTGCCGACGGGGTTCGTGCCCGTCGCCGCCGATCTCTCCGCCGCCCTCCCCACCCCGCTGCCGAGGGTCGACGCCATGGTCATCACCCTCACCCCGTCTGCCGCCCCGAGCTATCGCG
Organism: Brachybacterium sp. J144; assembly: GCF_036321705.1. Taxonomy (NCBI): domain Bacteria; kingdom Bacillati; phylum Actinomycetota; class Actinomycetes; order Micrococcales; family Dermabacteraceae; genus Brachybacterium; species Brachybacterium sp. J144. The sequence goes on along the minus strand of NZ_JAZDCG010000021.1, from coordinate 31,213 downwards.
AGCCTCTCGCGCATCTCGCGGCCGCGCTGCCCGAGATCCCACGGCGCACGGTGTTCGTCTCCTCCACCCGGGTCCTCGAGGGGTACGACGCCACGCGTCCGCTCACCGAGGCGGATCCCGCCCGGCCGCGCTCCAACCGCGCCCGCGTGCTGATCGAGGGCGAGGAGACGGCGCGCGAGCTGTTCAGCGCGGTGATCCTGCGCCCGGCGGGGATCTACGGCCCCGGCCGGGACCGTCTGATCCGGACCGTCCTCGCGGGGCGCCCGGTCGAGCACGGTCGTCGGACGAACCGGATCCACGAGGCCGATCTCGCCCGTGCGATCCTCGCGCTGCTGTCCTCGCCCGCACCGCCGGCGCTGCTCCATGCGACGGACGGTGCACCCGCCCTGCTCGGCGAGGTCGTCACGCATCTCGCGCAGCAACTCGGCGTGCCCGCCCCGCCGCGCACGTCACCGGATCCCGGAGCAGGCACCGTGCTGGACGCGACCGCGCTGCACGAGCTGCTGGGCGAGCTCGAGTTCCCGGACTTCCGGGCGGGGTACGACGCGATGCTCTGAACGCGGGCGCTCAGCCGGTCACCACGTGCGCGACGATCGGCAGCGTCACCGTCATCGCCAGGGCGTTCAGCACCATCGCGGCGCTCGACCAGCCGCCGGAGACCATCGACTCCCCCAGCACCCGCGAGGTGCCGATGCCGTGGGAGGTCAGGCCGATCGCGAAGCCGCGCGCCCGCTCGTCGCGGACTCGCACCAGGCTCAGCAGCGCCGGCCCCACCGCCGCGCCGAGCGTGCCGGAGACCAGGGTCAGCACCACCGCGAGCGGCACCGACGCCCCGAGGCTCTCCGCGATCGTGAGGCCGACGGGCGAGGTGACCGAGCGTGGCAGCGCGGCGCGCAGTGTCACCTCGTCGGCCCCGAGCGCGACCATCGCGCCGACGGTCGCCGAGATGCTCACGACCCCCGCGACCACGAGGGTTCCGAGCACGGCCGGCGCCGAGGCGAGCAGCGCGCGCCCGTTGCGCAGCAGCGGCAGCGCGAGGGCGACGGTCGCGGGGCCCAGCAGGAGCGTCAGGAGCGCGACCTGCTCGAGGTAGAGGGCGTAGGGCGTCCCGGTCAGCTGCAGCACGGTCGCGATCACCACCACGCTGACCAGCACCGGGGAGAGCAGACCGGGACGACCCAGCCGGTGGTACAGCCCGTAGGACAGCAGGTACACCGCGAGGGTCAGGGTGAGGCCGAAGACCGGCAGCTCGTACAGCGCGCTCATGCGCAGGCACCTCCTACGGCCGCCGACGGTCCGGCCCCGCCGTGCCCCGGCGACCTGCCGGGGCCGTCCGTCCCGTCGGCCGGAGGCGGGGCGTCGGGACCGCCCGCCTCACCCCGTCGGCGGTCCTGGCGGCGCAGCAGCGCCTGGAGCATCAGCCCGGCGACCACCAGCGCGAGCACGAAGGAGCCGCCCACGGCGAGCGCGAGCGGGAGCGCGTTCGCGGCGAGGGTGTCCAGCTCGAGCAGGATCCCCACACCGGGCGGGACGAACAGCAGCTGCAGGTGGGCCAGCAGCGGGGTCGCCGCGGGCTCCGCGGCGCGGAGCACGCCGCGGGTGGGCCGGAGGATCCCCAGCAGCGCCAGCAGCACGATCCCGAGCACCACCCCGGGCACGGGCAGGTCGAGCAGCGCCGTCGCGGCCAGGCCCGCCATCTGCGCGAGCAGCAGGACCATGAGGCCGAGCAGCACGGGGGGCAGGAGGGCGGCGCGTGACATCCGGCAAGGGTAGCCCGCACCAGGGCGCCTGCCCGGATGTGGTCCGTGCCGCACGAGCGGTGGATCACGCACCTCTTGCCGCGCGCGGGCGGGCTGTCACGCCGTGGAGGGCTCACGTCGGCGCAGAAGATCGTCGACTACACGGGCGCCCTTCTCGGCGACCTCGAGAGCGGCCTGCGGGACACGGGCGCCCACGCCACCCGCGCCCGGTTCGAGGAGGGGCTGGTGGCCGCCGCGCACGCCAGGGCCTCGCCACGGTCGTCAGCTGACCTCTCGGCCGGGCCGACCCCTCGCCATACTGGCGGGATGACCCTTCGGTTCCCGCTGCGCGGTCCACGCCTGGATCTGCGCCCGTTCACGGCCGACGACGCCGCGCCCGCGCACCGCGTCTACGGTGATCCCGAGGTGATGCGCTTCGTCGGCGACGGTGGGCCCGCCTCCCCGGAGCGGACCGCGCAGATGCTCGCCGACTACGCCGCCCACCAGGCCCGGCACGGCTTCGCGTTCTGGGCCGTGATCGAGCGTGCGAGCGGCGAGCTGATCGGCGATGCGGGTCTGGAGGTCACCGACCAGGGCATCGAGCTCGGCTACACGCTGGCCCGGGGCCGGTGGGGCCGCGGTCTCGCGACCGAGGCGGGACGGCTGTGCGTGGAGGCGGCCGACGGACCGCTCGGGCTGCGCCGCCTCGTCGGCCTCGCCGACCTCGCGAACCCGGCCTCGGCGGTGGTGCTCGCCCGGCTCGGCTTCGCGGACGACGGAATCGTCGACGCCTACGGCCGCCCGCACTGGCGCGTCGTCCGCGAGCGGTGAGGCAGGGCCGACGGCTCCCTCGGAGCGTGTGGACCCGAGGCCGGTGCAGGTGGGCGCACGGATCCGAGGCCGGCGGAGCCGGGCACGCGGGGCGAAGCGGCGCCGCGTCGGCCGGTCAGCCCCCCGGCGTGGTGACGCGCTCGTGCATCCATCCGCCGCCCGCGCGCCGGTAGCCGACGCGCACGTGCTTGCGATCCATCCGCGACTGGGTGAACTCGTACCAGGCCGGCTGCAGCGCGTAGACCTGCCAGTCCGGGTTCGGGGAGCCGTCGTAGGAGGGGCGCGAGGCCCAGTCGGCCTGCGAGGTCGCCTCGTCCAGCGCCACGACCTCGCCAACCACCTGCACCTGCCTGCCGCTCTCGCGCCAGAAGAAGGTCATCGCGGCGCGAGGGTCGTCGGCGAGCTGCTCGCCCTTGCGGGAGGTGCGGTGGGTGGAGACGTGCAGGCCGTGCTCGTCGAGGTTCTTGAGGATGAGGGTGCGGCCGACGGGCGCGCCGTCGGCGAGGGTCTGGAAGGTGAGGGCGTGCGGCTGGCGGGCGCCGCTCGCGATCGCGTCCTCGAGCCAGCTGAGGAAGAGCTCGGCCGGGTCCTCGGGGACGGAGTCCGGGTCGAGGCCGGGCATGTCCTCGGGGAAGGACGGCAGGGCGCGGAGGCGGTCGGCGAGTTCGCTCATGCCGCCATCCTCGCACCGCGGCCGCCGCGCCACCCCACGCCACCCCACGCCACCACCGCCGCCGCCGCCGCCGCCACGAGCTATGGCCTGTTTCTCAACCACTTCCAAGCCGAAAGTGGTTGAGAAACAGGCCATAGGGGCAGTGCCGGGTCAGGGCAGCAGGGCAGAGCCGGGTCACGGCATCAGGGCAGCCATCCCACCAGGTCGGCCGACCCACCCGCTGACCCTCAGCCCAGGAAGATCCCGTTGCCGGGGCCGAGCGGCAGGTCCGCGACGAAGAAGACCGCGAGGATGACGGTCCAGACGATCCAGAACGGGACCACGAAGGGCAGCATGCGCGCCATCAGCGTGCCGAGGCCCGCGCCCGGCTCGTACTTCCGCAGCATGCCGAGCAGCACGATCATGTACGGGTTCATCGGGGTGATGACCTGCGTCGCGGAGTCGCCCACGCGGAAGGCGGCCTGCGTGAACGCCGGCTCGTACCCGAGCAGCGCGAACATCGGCACGAACACGGCGGCCATGATCGCCCACATGCCCGAGCCGGAGATGATGAACAGGTTCAGGCAGCTGGCCAGCAGGATGAAGCCGAGCACGGCCGGGAAGCCGGTCAGGCCGATGCCCTCGAGGCCCGCCGCGCCGGTCACGGCGATCCAGGTGCCGATCCCCGACCAGTTGAACAGGGCGATGAAGTTGCCCAGGATGAAGGCGAGCACCACGAAGGGCAGCATCTCCTTGAGGGAGTCGGTCATCATCCGCACCGCATCGCGGGTGCTGCGCAGGGTGCCGGTGACCACGCCGTACGCCAGGCCGAGCACGATGAAGTACGCGACCACGATGAACACGATCGAGCTCAGCAGCGGGGACTTCGGCAGGAAGCCGCCCTCCTCGTTCCGCCACGGCGAGTCCGGCGTCAGGACGGCGAGGAGGAAGACCACGGTCAGGACCACGGCCGCGAGCACCGCCACCAGCAGCCCGCGGTTCTCGGTGGGGCTGAGCTTGGCACGCATCTGCTCGGCGTCGTCGCCGGCGCCGTTCTCGGCGTCCTCGGTCTCGACCTGGTCCCGGCTGATGCCCTGACGGTTCAGGCGCGGCTCGAGGATCCGGTCGATGATGAAGCCCGCCACCACGCCGAGCACGAGCGAGGAGGCGATGTTGAAGAACCAGTTCGACACCGGGTTGACCGGGGTGGTCTCGAGGCCCGGGAGGGCGCCCATCACCGAGGTGGTGATGCCGGCGAAGAGGGCGTCGAGCGAGGTCGGGAAGATGTTCGTGGAGTAGCCGGCGCCGGCCGCGGCGAATCCCCCGAGCAGGCCCGCGACGGGGTGGCGCCCGGCGGCCTTGAACACCAGGGCGGCCAGCGGCGGCACGACCACGAAGGCGGAGTCGGCCATGATCGAGGAGACCACGCCGACGAACCCGACCACGTAGGGCAGCAGCCACGCCGGCGAGGAGCCGAACAGCTTGCGGATCGCGGCGGCGAGCAGGCCCGAGTGCTGGGCGATGCCGATCGCGAGCAGGATCGGCAGCACCGTCACCAGCGGCGGGAAGCCGATGTAGTTCTCGCCCAGGGTGGTGGTCAGCCAGGTCAGGCCCTCGCCGGTGAACAGGCCCTTGATCACGGTGGGCTCGTCGCTGCCGGGCACCGTCACGACCACGCCCGCCCACGCCATCGCTGTGGAGACGATGCCGGTGACGGCGAAGAGGATCAGGAACAGCATGAAGGGCTCGGGCAGCTTGTTCCCGGCCGTCTCGACGCCGTTGAGGAGACGGTCGGTGAGGCTGCTGCGCGGGCGGGTGGTCGCGTCGCTCATGGGGACTCCAGTAGGGAATGGGGAGAGGTCCGACGGGGGATCGGGGGGCGGGTCAGTCGAAGTAGGCGGGGACGTCGATCGCCCCGCCGGCCTGCGCGAACTCCTCCGCGGCGGCCCGGGCGAGCTCGGGGTCGTGGAGGGCGTCGAGCACGGTGGCGGCGAGGCCGTAGGCCCCGTCGGCCGCGGCGGAGCGGGCCTCGTCGGAGACCGCCCAGGCCGCGAACTCGCGGGTGTGCAGGGCGGCATCGGCAGGCGCGATGCGGATCAGCGGATGGATGCCGGGGATCCGGTAGGAGACGTTGCCGAAGTCGGTGGACGCGGCGAGCGACGGGGAGACCACGCCGAGCGGCAGCGGGTCGCGGCCGCGACGGCGCTGGGCGAGGACCCAGCGGCCGGTGAGCGCCTCGTTGGTGCGCACGGGCAGGCTCGGCGGGTGCTCGTCCCAGGCGATGGTGACGCCGACGCCGGCCATGAGCGCCGCCCCGCGCGCCACGTCCTCGACGCGGCGGGAGAGGTCCTTGAGCGTCTCGGGCCGCTGCGAGCGGACATACAGGTCGAGGCGCGCCCGGTCGGGGATGACGCTCGCCCGCTCGCCGCCCTCGCGGATCACGGCGTGGATGCGGTCGCTCGGCGGGGTCTGCTGCCGCATCAGCCCGATGCCCTGGTACATGAGGCTCGCGGCGTCCAGGGCGTTGCGGCCCATGAACGGCTGCGCGGAGGCGTGGGCGGTGTGGCCGTGGAACTCGACCGTGAGGGTGCGCCGGCCCAGCCACACCTGGTCGGCGAGGTCGTAGCCGCCGTACGGGTGGGCCATGACGGCGCCGTCGAGATCCTCGAAGGCGCCCTCGCGGGCCATGTACTCCTTGCCGGTGTGGCCCTCCTCGGCGGGGGTGCCGAGGAAGACGACCCGTCCCGGCACGGCCGACGGGTCCTCCCTCGCGAGCTCGGCGAGGGCGAGGAACGCGCCGAGGCCCATCACGGCGATGACGTTGTGGCCGCAGCCGTGGCCGACGCCGGGCAGGGCGTCGTACTCGGAGAGGATCGCAAAGGTCGGGACGCCCTCGGCGGACCCGTCCGCCGATCCGGTCCCCGTCGGCGCCGGGATCTCCGCACGGACCGCCGTGGCGAGCCCGTGCACCCCGACCTGCGCCGTGATCCCGTGCGCCTCGAGCACGGCCGCGATCGCGGCGGCGGAGCGGTGCTCCTCGAAGGCGACCTCGGGGTGCTCCCCCAGGTCGAGCATCAGTGCGGCCATCTCCTCGGCGCCCTCCGCGACCCGCTGCTCGAGCCGATCGTGCAGCGTCTCGGGGGCACCGGAGAAGGAGGAGCCCGGATGGACCGACTGCCGCATCGCCACCTCCCGCTCCTCGTCGAGCTGGTCGAGATAGGCCGTGGACACCTCGGAATGCTGGGGCGTCCCGGCCCCGGAGTTCGTGGTCGACATGCGCCTGACGGTACGGCATCACCCGCCGTCGTCCGGCCGGGTTCCGCGGTCCGGAGGACCGGCCGAGGCGCCCGGGGACGGGCCGACCGTCGGCCGGTACGATTGCCCCCTGCGGAGCGCGGCGATCCCGTACCCCGTACCGTCGACCTCGCTGCGGCGCGACCACCCCCGGCGTCCCGCGAGCCCTGCCGCGACAGCGGCCGTCGGCCCTCCCCGTCGTCCCCCCGGACGACCCGTCCTCTGCGCCTCGCGCGCGACTCCCCGGAGGCCCCCCTCGTGAACGCTTCGACCCCCGCACCGGCCGGGACCCGCCGCGCAGACCGCGGCGCGTTCTCCGGACGCACCGCCTTCATCTTCGCCGCCATCGGCTCCGCCGTCGGCCTCGGCAACATCTGGCGCTTCCCCTCGGTCGCCTATGAGAACGGCGGCGGCGCCTTCATCCTGCCGTACCTGGTCGCGCTGCTGACCGCCGGCATCCCCCTGCTGTTCCTCGACTACGCGATCGGCCACCGCTGGCGCGGCTCGGCCCCGGCGGCCTGGCGCCGCTTCCGCCGCTGGACCGAGTTCATCGGCTGGTGGCAGGTGCTGATCGCCCTGATCATCGCCCTCTACTACGCGCTGATCCTCGCGTGGGCGATGAACTACACGATCTTCTCCCTCGACCAGCGGTGGGAGTCCCACCCCGACGGCGCGGGCGGGTTCTTCGGCGAGTACACGCGGGCGCTCGGCGGCGCCGACGTGCACATCTCCTTCGACTACGTCCCTGCCGTGCTGGTCTCCATGATCATCGTGTGGGTCGCGGTGATCGTCGTGATGGCGCTCGGCGTGCAGAAGGGCATCGCCGGGGCGTCGGTCATCTTCATCCCGCTGCTCGTGGTGATGTTCCTGATCCTCGTGATCCGCGCGCTGTTCCTGCCCGGCGCGCTCGAGGGCCTCGACGCGTTCTTCCGGCCCAACTGGGAGGCGCTGCTGCACCCGGGCGTGTGGATCGCCGCCTACGGCCAGATCTTCTTCTCGCTGTCCGTGGCGTTCGGCATCATGCTCACCTACTCCTCGTACCTGAAGAAGAAGACCGATCTGACCGGCTCCGGCCTCGTGGTCGGCTTCGCGAACTCGAGCTTCGAGATCCTCGCCGGCATCGGCGTGTTCTCGGCGCTCGGCTTCATGGCGCAGGCGCAGGGCGTCGCGGTCGACGAGGTCGTGAAGTCCGGCATCGTCCTCGCCTTCGTCGCCTTCCCGACGATCATCTCCGAGGCCCCCGCGGGCGCCCTGATCGGCGTGCTCTTCTTCGGCTCGCTCGTGCTGGCCGGGTTCACGTCGCTGATCTCGATCGTCGAGGTGGTCATCGCCGCGATCCAGGACAAGTTCGGCCTGGGCCGCGTCTCCTCGACCCTGTGGGTGTGCATCCCGGTCGCGGTCGTCTCGACGATCCTGTTCGCCACGACGATGGGGCTGCCTCTGCTCGACGTCATGGACAAGTGGGTCAACGAGTACGGCATCGTCGCGGCGGCGCTCGTCTCCTCGCTGATCGTCGCCTACGTCGTGCGCGGCATGCCGACGCTCCGCGACCACCTGAACTTCCGCGGCACGTTCCGCATCGGCCGATGGTGGTACGCGTGCGTCGCGATCATCGCGCCGCTCGTGCTGGGCGTCTCCCTCGTGGGCGGCACGATCTCGCTGGTCACGAGCGGCACGACCTACTCGGAGTACCCGTGGTGGTTCAACCTGGTGTTCGGCTGGCTGATGGCGATCGGCCTGGTCGTCATCGCGGTCGCGCTGTCGCTGATCCCGTGGTCGGCCGGCTCGAACCTGCACAAGGACGACTCCGACGGCGACCCGATCGCCCCCGAGGTCGTCTCCGGCCAGGGCCTCGAGCTGCGGCCCGACGCGCAGACCCCGCACGAGCTCCGCTCCCCCGGGCGCTGAGGTGGCGGGCGGGCGTCCGGCGGTGATCCGTCCGGCGCCCGACCCCCGCCCCCGCAGCTCGACCCGACCCGCAGCCGGTCCCACACCGGCCCGCTCGCCCCACCGCCGGTCCTGCGCCGGCCCGTCCCCTCAGGAGGACCCCATGTCCGTACCCGCCATCGTCATGATGGTCGTCTCGATCATCACCGTCTGGGGCGGCCTCGTCGCCGCCGTCATCAACCTCTCCCGCCACCCCGAGGCGACCGAGGACTGACACCCCCGGCGCAGGCCTCCCCCGGTGAGGCCTGACGACTGCTGGCGCAGGGCGTGTCACTACGGCTATAGAGGCGTAGTGGCACGCCCTGCGCCAATACCCGACCATCCCCTCCCCGAGCCGGCCCGCCGTTCACCCCCGCCGAGCCCGCGCTCACCTCACCCGAGCTGGCGCGCCGGTCACCCGAGCCCGGGGATCCGCGCGCCGAGGGGGAAGGCGAGGATGACCAGCGCCACCGACGCGGCCAGCACCGCGAGGTCGAGCGGTGAGACGCGCAGGTAGGCGAGGCGCAGCGTGCGTCCGGCGGGGTTCGAGGCGCCGTACGTGAAGCCGCGGGTCTCCAGTGCCTCCACGGTGGTGCGCACGTTCTTCGCCGTGTTGAGCATGATCGGGTAGAACGCGGTGACGGCGAGGACGCACCACTGCCAGGCGACCCGCCAGCCCAGCGGGCCCGGCTTCTCCACGGGCGCGTGGCGCAGACGCTGCCCCTCGAACACCGTCACGTACTCGTCCACGAGGATCGGCAGCATGCGGTAGCCGTAGCTGACCCCGAAGGCGAGCAGCTCGGGGGCGCGGAACCACAGCAGCGCGTCGGAGAGCTTCTCCGGGTCGAGCGATACGAACGCCGCCATCGACGCCATGGAGACCGCACCGAGCTTGAGGTTCAGCTCGGCGAGCGCGACGAGCGTGTCGAGGTTGCCGCCGAACAGGAATGACGCCACGAACAGGCCCACCACGTTGCCGAGCAGCCCGATGAGGAACAGCCCCAGCACGAGCGGTCCCACACGGGCGAGGATCACCGCGGCCACGCCGATCAAGAAAAGCACCAGCAGCACGCCGGTGTCGTGGGTGAGCCACGGCGCGATCGCCATGACCAGGTACCAGGCGAGCACGATCCGCGGGTCCATGCGGGAGAAGAGCCCGCCGCGGGTGGAGTACGCGGTGCGCAGCAGCTCGAGCCGGATCCAGTCGACGCTGAGGACGTCGTGGGTCTTGCGCGCCATCAGCGCACCTCCTGCGGGGTGGGGCCGACGGGGGTCGACGACGGGGCGGGTGCGGTCGGCACCGCCGACAGGCCGGGGTGAGCGGAGGCCACCGGCAGCCAGGCCCGCAGCTCGTCGACGGTGAGCGGCAGCGGGTTGAGGCCGAGCTCGAGCGCGATGCGGGCGGCCTGGGGCGGGATCAGCCGGGTGCGACCGGTCAGCTCGGGGCGGGAGAACAGCTCGCGCGGGGTGACGTCGGCGAGCACCTTGCCCTGGTCGAGCACGATCACGCGGCTCGCCCAGGTCGCGACGAGGTCCATGTCGTGGGTGGCGACGACCGCGCAGCGCACCGTCTCGGCGAGAGCCGCGAGCATGGCGGTGACGTCGTCGCGGGAGCGGATGTCGAGGCTCGAGGTCGGCTCGTCGAGCAGCAGCAGCGAGGGCCGCATCGCGAGGCCGATGCCGAGGGTCGCGCGGCGCTGCTGTCCTCCCGAGAGGGAGCGGCCGTCCCGCTCGGCGAGCGCGGTGAGCCCCACCTCGTCGATGATCTGGTCGACGATCGCCTCGGCGTCGGGCACCTTGCGGCCGCGGGGGAACAGGGCGACGTCCTCCCGCACGGTGTCCTTGAGGAACATCTGCTGCGGGTGCTGGTAGAGGTAGGAGACGTGGTCGGCCATACGGGCGGCGGAGCGGGAGCGGCTGTCGATGCCGTCGACCGTGACCGTGCCGGCGCGGGGCACGATCAGGCCCGTGAGCAGCTTCATCAGGGTCGTCTTGCCGGCGCCGTTGGTGCCGACGAGCGCGATCCGCTCCCCCGCCCGCAGGTCGAGGTCGAGGTCGTCGAGGACGGTCGAGAGGCCGCCCGCGACGGAGCGGTAGCCGTGGCGCACCCCGCGCAGGGTGGCGACGACCTCGCCGTCGGGCGCGCCCGCACCGCGGGTCACCCTCGCGACAGATGCCGCGCCCGCCCCGTCGGCCCCCGTCGGCCGGTCCCGCACCACGGGACGCAGCGCCGCCGCGGCGGAGGCGACGTCCAGCGCGACCGGCCGCGCGCCGACCGCGGCGGAGAGCGCGACGGCGTCGGGGGCGGGGACGCCGTGCTCGGCGAGGTCGGCGTGGCGGTCCATCGCCTCCTGGACGGGCAGGTGCCAGACGGGCGCGCCGTCGGCCATGAGCACCACCGAGCGCGCGAACTCGGCGATGAACTCGGCGTGGTGCTCGATGGTGATGATGGTGGTGCCCTCGCGCTCGTTGAGCTCGCGCAGCCGCACGTAGATCTCGCGGGCGCGGGCCGGGTCGAGCTCGGCGACGGGCTCGTCGACCACGATCACCTCGGGGCGCAGGGCGAGGACCGCGGCGAGCGCCACCAGGTGCGACTGGCCACCGGAGAGCTGCCACACGAAGTGGTCGCGGAGGTGGGCGATGCCGAGCTGCTCGAGCGCCTCGTCGGTGCGCTCGCGGTAGTCGGCGTGGCCGAAGTTCAGGGGGCCGAAGGCGACCTCGTCGCGGACCGTCGGCCGCACCAGCTGGTTCTGGAAGTCCTGGTAGACGTAGCCGACGCGGCTGGACAGCTCCGCGACGGACGAGTCCCAGGTGTCGACGCCGTCCACGTGCACGGACCCGGCGAAGTCGCCGTTCCAGTAGTGCGGGACGAGGCCGTTGAAGGTCTTGCACAGGGTGGTCTTCGCGGAGCCGTTACCCCCGACCACCGCCACGAAGTCTCCCCGCTCGATCGTGAGGTCGACGTTGCGGAGGGTGTCGCGGTCGGTGCCCGGGTAGCGGAAGGACAGGTCCTTCACGCGGATCACGGGCGGCGCCTGCTGCGCGGCGTCGGGGGTGACGGCCGCGGGGGCGGTGGTCGGGGGAACGGTCTGCATCGGGATCTCCGGGGGTGGGACGGGGCTCAGGCGCGGTCCGCGGTCTCCCGCGAGGCCGCCTGCGCCCGACGGAAGAGCAGCAGCGCGACGCCCAGGACCACCGCGATGGCGATCACGGACACGAGGATGAACCAGTCGCCGAAGCGGTCGATGAAGTCGGGCTCGAAGGCGCCGGCGGAGATGTCGAACGCCTCGAGGAACGCGAAGCCGAAGCTCGCCACCGACAGCAGCAGCGCGAAGCCGACGAACACGCCGGAGGCCGGGGCCTGGCCGGGGATCGGCTCGCCGGGGACGCGGGGGCGCATGCCCATGAGCGGCTCGATCTTGCCGTGCAGGGCCGGGATCAGCCACACCGCGGGGATCGCGCCGAGCAGGATGCCGGACATGATGACGTCCACGCCGAGGCCGAGGATCTCGAGCGCGAGCATCGACTCGGGCAGCCCCTCGACGAACTCCGCGTCCTCGACGCCGATCCACACCTTGGAGAGGTCGACGATCGCGGAGAGGACCTTGTCCACGAGCACCAGCACGATCGCGCCGAGGGCGATCTGGCCCTTCGAGCGGGGGTTGCGGATCAGGGAGCCGGCGATGAACACGGCGAGGAACATCTGCAGGAAGCCCTCGACCTCGGCGAGGCCGGAGAAGTCGCCCATGAGCAGGTCGGTGAACACGATCTCGCCGAGCGGCGCGCCGAGCGCGGCCCAGAACGGGGAGAACAGCGCGGCGATGGTCAGCGGCACGAACACCATGTACGACACGGAGATGTCGACGGGGCCGATCGAGGGGTCCGGGATGATCTCCAGGATGATGTTCGACAGCCCGAACAGCGACATCGACAGCACGAAGATCATGAGCTTCTGCGAGGTGGACAGCTGGGCGTTGCGCACGCCGTCGACGACACCGCGGAGGGTGCCGCGACGCTCGTCCTCGGCGGGGCGCGGGGGGATCTGGGTGGACACGGGGGTCTCCTTCGGCAGGTCAGAGCAGGTCAGGGCAGGGCGGGGCGGGGATGCGACGGGGTGGATGACGCCGACGGGGGCCGGGGTCGGTCTCGGGGCGGGGGCGGACGGGCAGGGCCGACGGGTCGGCCGAGTCGGGCAGATCAGGGGGCCGGCTCGGCGAGCCGGTCGGCGAGCACGCCGATGACGTCGCCGGGGCCGTCGAGGACGTGGTCGGCGAGGCCGTCGGCGAGCGCGCGGTCGAGCGACGGGCCGTCGTCCTTCCCGCCGCGCAGCAGGCAGATGGTGCCGATCCCGGCCTCGCGGCCGCCGCGACCGTCGTTCAGCGCCTTGTCGCCGACGTAGACGACGTCCGCCGGGGCGACGTCGAGGCCCGCGAGGGCGGCGGCGAAGATCTCGCGGCCGGGCTTGCGCACGCCGATCTCGTCGGAGTACGCGGCGGGGCCGATCAGGTCCAGCACTCCGTGCTCGGCGAGGGTCGCGCGGACCCCGCGGCCGGAGATCGTGTTCGAGACGATGCCGACGACGATCCCGCGCCCATGGGCCCAGCGCACCAGCTCCACGGCCCCCTCGCGCGGGCTCGGCACGCCCTTGGCTCGGTGGAGCAGGAAGGACAACTCGGAGGCCTCGAGCCGGAGGGCGGCGCGCAGCGGCGCGGGCAGGTCGGCCCCGATCAGGTCGCCCCACAGCTCGGCGGGATCGACCTCGTCGTGGCGATGGTCGGGGTCGGCGAGGCGGTCGCGGGAGCGCTTCCGCTCCCGATGCCGCTCCCAGCCGGCGGCCACCGCCCGCTCCGCCTCGGCGGCGGTGAGGGGGTGACCGCAGCGCTCGGCGAGGTCGACCAGGGCCCGGCCGACGACCGCGTCGCGGGACGGATCGGGCGTCGAGGTGGTGAGCACGCCGCCGTGGTCCAGCAGCAGGGCGAGCGGCCGGCGGGCCGGGCCGGCGCCGGGAGCCGCGGTCCCGACGGAGCGGCCGCCGGCGGAGGTGCCCGCGGTGGTGGTGCGCCCGTCGGCGGGACCCGCGGCGGCCGAGCGCCCGTCGGCAGAGTCCCCGGCGGCAGAGTCCCCGGCGGCCGGAGCACCGTCGGCCGGGCCGACCGCGGCGCGCAGCTCCGCGAGCAGCCCCTCCGGCGTCTCCAGCACCAGATCGGGGCGGGCCGTGACGGGGAACGGCGGATGATCGGTGCGGCGGTCGCGGGTGATCACCACGCGGCCCACCCCGGCGCGGCGGCCCGCGACCACATCGCGGTCGAGGGTGTCGCCGACGTACCAGGCGTCGCGGGCGGGGACCCCGAGGGCGTCGGCCGCGAGGTGGATCATGCCGGGGTGCGGCTTGCGGATGCCGACCTCGTCCGAGTACACCTGCACGCCGAAGCAGCCGTCGATCCCCTCGGCGCGCAGGATCTCGCGGTGCGCGCGGCCGGAGTGGGCGTTGGAGACGATGCCGAGCACGATCCCCCGCTCGCGCGCCTCGGCGAGCAGCTCGCAAATGCCTGGGCGCACGCGATGATCGGAGACGGCGTGCGCCTTCGCGACGAGGATCCGCTCGGCCTCGAGCACGAGGGCGGAGCGGGCGGCATCGGGCAGGTCCGCGAGGAGGAAGTCCTCGACGATCTCGCGCGGCGCGAGCTCCCGCGGGGCGAGGCGACGGGAGGCGGCGTTCTTCCACATCGACAGGGCGGCGCGTCCCGCGCGCAGCGAGGCCTCGACGTCGGCCCGCTCGAGGCGGTGACCTGCGGCGGCCGCCAGGTCGAGCACCGTGCCGGCAAGGACGTGCACCCAGTCGGCGCGGGCGGTGGTGGTGACGACGACGCCGCCGAAGTCCAGCAGCAGCGCCCGCGGGGCACGGACGGGAGCCGCGGGCTGCGGGCCGCTCGAGGCGGTCTCCGCGGAGTCGGCGGGCGCAGCGTCGGCGGGAGCGGCGTCGGCGGGGGCCGGGGTCGAGCACGCGGCGGTGCGGGCCGGGGTCCCGGGAGAGGGCTGGGCGGTGGTCATGGGCTCGACCGTACGGAGGCGCGGACGCCCCCGGATGAACGGCCGGTGAACCCGCCGCCACGGGACGGCCAATCCTGCTGCAGATCTGCATTTCGCCTGGAGAGGGTCGACTTCGGGGTGCTATCCAGGGGCCATGGGAGCACCCTCGGGCCGCGCGACGCTGGCCGACGTCGCCCGCGCCGCGGGGGTCTCGGCCTCGGCCGCGTCGATGGCGCTGAACCGTCGGGGCGGCGTGCGTCAGGAGACCCGGCTGCGGGTCCTCGCAGCGGCCCGGACGGTCGGCTACCGGGCGCGACGCAGCGCCGTGCGGGATGCGACCGTGCTCGGCGTGATTCCCACCGACCTCGGGAACGCGTACCACACGGACGTCATCACCGGCATCGAGCGGTTCGCGGAATCCGTCGGATACGCGGTGGTGATCGGGCACGGCCGACGCGACGGGGACCACCTCGAGCGGCAGCTCGAGCGGATGCTGGGCTTCGGCGTCGACGGGGTGATCGCGGTGACGACCTGGCTGAGCCCATCGACCCTCGCCGCGGCGGCCGCGGTGCTGCCCGTCGCCGTGATCGGGAGGATGCAGGATCCCGTGCCCGGCACCGATGCGGTGCGCTGTGACGACGCGGCCGGGGCCGCCCTGGCCGTCCGCCATCTCGTCCAGCGCGGCCACCGCCGACTCGCGCACGTGACCATGTCCAGCCGCCCCGGTCCCGCCTCGCGCCGCGCCGGGTTCACGGCGGAGGCGGCGCGCCTGGGGTTGGTGCCGGGGCTCAGGTCAGGGTCGGCGTCGGGGCAGGGGCCGGGGTCGGAGCCGGGCGGGCCGGCGGGCGGACCCACGGGGTCCGTGGAGGTGATCGGCCCGGAAGCGAACTGGGCCGCGATGGACGCCCGGATCGACGACCTCATGCGGCGGATCCGCTCGGGCGACCCGGCAGCGCCGACAGCGGTCTTCGCGGCCAATGACGTCGCCGCGGTGCGGGTGCTGCACTGGGCGGCGGACCTCGGGGTGCGCGTGCCGGAGCAGCTGAGCGTGGTCGGCTACGACTCCTCCACGGTGGCCCTCACCGTCCAACCGCACCTGACCAGCGTGAACCAGCCGCGAGAGGAGATGGGACGCCTTGCGGCGGAGATGATCCGGGAGCGCCTCGCCGGCCGCGCGCACGACGCCGACCTCCTCGTCCAGCCCGTGCTGCGCGAGCGCGACTCGACGGGCCCGGCGCCACGTGCGCGCCGCTGAGGGTGCACCGCCGCCCGGTCGTGGAAACCCCCACACACTTGGGGGAGTTCCGCTCGTATTCCCCCAAGTGTGCGGGGGTAACGAGAGCGCGAGGTGGGAGAGCGGCGCGGGAAAGGCCGACGAGCCGACGGTCCAGGAGGCGCGGGAGAAGTCCACACGGCTCGGAGACCTCGCCCCGTGTGACCTGCGCCCGGTCGGTTCGCGCGGGCCCAGGGTGTCGGGTACGCTGTCCACTGCTCTTGATGAGCACTGGAGGATTCGCCTAGCGGCCTATGGCGCACGCCTGGAACGCGTGTTGGGTGCAAGCCCTCGGGGGTTCAAATCCCCCATCCTCCGCCAGCGGCGAAGGCCCCTCACCTGCGGTGGGGGGCCTTCTTCGTGTCCCGGACCGCCCCAAGGAGCATCGTGCAGATCATCGACGCCACCCCCGTCCACCTCGCGGCCATCACCGCGATCCACAATCACGCGGTCGAGCACACCACCGCGATCTGGGACGAGGATCCGGTGGACGTCGAGGATCGCGCCCGCTGGATGAGCGATCGGCAGGCGGCGGGCTTCCCCGTGCTGGTGGCGGTCGACGAGGCCGGCGAGGTTCTCGGCTTCGGCAGTTACGGCACCTGGCGCACCCGCTCGGGCTACCGCCGCACCGTCGAGCATTCCGTATACGTGCGGGAGGACCAACGAGGCAAGGGACTCGGGCGCGCCCTGCTCACGGCATTGATCGAGCACGCCCGGGCCGCCGGCATCCACGTGATGGTCGCAGGCATCGAAGCCGGCAACGTCGGCTCGATCCGGCTCCATAAACGACTGGGATTCGTCCTCGAGGGAACGATGCCGCAGGTCGGCGAGAAGTTCGGGCGTTGGTTGGACCTCAGCTTCCTGCTGCTCCGCCTCGACGACGCCGCGGTCCCGCCGGCGCGCGACTGACCTCCGCCCTGGGACGGCGCGGAGCACGCTGACGTCCGCGGCCCCAGCTCCGCTCCCGACCGACGAGTAACCCCGCGCACCTGGGGGAATGATCGACGAATTCCCCCCTAAGTGCGGGGTTTCCGCGGGGTGGCGAAGAGTCTGGTGGCAGGGGCGGCGAGGCGGTGGCGGCCGGCGTGGGACTCCGCAAGGGCGACGGCGCGACAGGGTGCCGTGGCGCGGAGGGTGCCGGGTCTCGAGGTCTCGACCTCGTATCACTTCCCCGGGACGCTCCCGTGCGCGAAAAGTCCCGGTTAGTCTGCGGTGGCACGCGGCCACGACGACGCAGGGGGAGCACGTGACGAATCCGGGATGGGGCGGGGACGGCTCCGGCGCGCAGCACGGGCAGGGCGGCTCGGGCCCGGATCCTTGGGCACAGCCGCCGCAGGGGCAGCCGCAGGGCGAGGGCCGGCAGGCTCCCCAGGCTCCGCCGTACGGTCAGGGCCCGGAGCATGGCGGCGGCCCGCAGCAGAACGGCAGCCCGCAGCCGGGATGGGGGCCGACGGGCTCTCCCGCGCAGCCCTCCCCCGGCTACGGCCAGCAGCCCTCTCCGGGCTACGGCAGTCCCGCGGCACCCGCCGGCTACGGCCAGGGCACCGCGGGCGGCTACGGCCAGAACGCGCCCGGCGGTTTCGGCAGCTCCGCCGCCCCGGACGGCTACGGCCACTCCGGACCCGGTGGCTTCGGCCCCACCGGCCCGGGCGGCCCCGGCAGCCCCTCCGGACCCGGCGGCTACGGTCCCACCGGACCCACCGGCCCCACCGGTGAGCAGCCGCCGTCGAAGCGGACGTGGCCGCTGCTCGTCGGTGCCATCGCCTGCATCGGCGCACTGGTCCTCGCCGTGGCGGGAGGCATCGGCTTCCTCGCCCTGAACAGCCGCGGCGGCGGGGACCCCACGGCGCAGGAGACCACCGCCACCTCGGAGGACCCGCCGTCCGACCCGACGACCGATCCGACCACGGATCCGACCACCGAGGAGGGCTCGGGCTTCGAGGTCATCCCCGCCTACGACCGCCCGCCGGGCACCCCCGAGGAGCTCGCGGAGATCCTCGCGGACAACCCGCTCACCGGCGGGGACCTGCCCGACATCGGCACCTGCGAGCTCCCGCCCACGCCTCCGGACGCCACCGCGGAGCAGCTCCAGGCGGTGCTGGACGCGAGCGCGGGCTGCCTGAACCAGGTGTGGTCCGCGGCGAGCTCCGACCGCGGCCTGCCGTGGCGCAACCCGACGGTGACCGTCTACGAGCATCCGACGCTGCCGAACTCGTCGTGCTCGGACAACCCGGACAACTTCGGGGCGGACTTCGCAACGGTCTGCAACCTGGACACCGCGATCTACTGGCCGCTCGGCTACGGCACCGGCACGGCGTTCACCGACGAGAACCAGGTCGCCCAGGCCTACCTGTGGGACCTCTCGTACTCGTACACGAACACCCTCATGTGGAACAGCTCGCTGACCGTGTACTACGTGACGATGATGAACCAGTTCCAGGACTCCGGGGACTCCGCGGCGTACGACGAGGCGTTCATCCGCTGGGACCTCCAGCGCAGCTGCCTGACCACCGCCGCGCTCGGCCAGCTGCCCGCGGAGGCGCAGCCCAGCGGCGCCTTCCGCGAGGGCCTGCTCGACGAGGCCACCTGGCCCGAGCAGGGTGACCGCCCGGTGACCCCGTCGACCCGCGTGCTATGGCTGCGCAACGGTCTGGAGTCCGGCGGCGACCTCTCGGCGTGCAACACCTGGGCGGCGCCCGTCGAGCAGGTGACCTGACCGACTGACGGGCCCCAGACGCCCCCGGCGGGCACGGCCCGGCCCGCCGACCGCCCCGCCGGCCCGGCCGACCGCTCAGCCGAGCGTCGCCGGCCGCTCCCAGTCCTCGCCGCGCACGTGCTCGTCGAGGAAGCCGACGAAGGTCTCGTACCAGACCTGCGCGTTGCCGCGGCCCAGGATCCAGTGGCCCTCGTCCGGGAAGTACAGGTAGCGATGCTGCGTGCGGCCCTCGGCGTCGCGCGGCGTCGCGGAGAAGCGGTGCAGGTCGTACCAGAGCGCATGGCCCTGCGCGATCGGGACGCGGTAGTCCTTGTCGCCGTGGATGACGAGCATCGGCACCACGATCTCGCGCACGGACGCGCTCGGATCGTGCTCCGGGTTCTGCCGACGCATCGGCAGCTCCCAGCCGGAGTTGTCGGTGGTGCGGCCCATCGACTCGGTGTCCCACAGGGAAGCGTGGGTGACGATGCAGCGGAAGCGGTCCCCGGTGTGCCCGGCGACCCAGTTCGCCATGTATCCGCCGTAGGAGCCGCCGGCGAAGGCGGTCGCGCCCTCGTCGATGTCGTCGCGGGCGATCGCCTGGTCGGTCAGCGCCATGATGTCGGTGAACGGGGCGCCGCCCAGCTCGTGCTGGCCGCGGTCGATCATCGCCTGGCCGTAGCCGGTGGAGATCGCGGGATCGGGCAGCAGCACGGCGTACCCGGCGGCGACAAAGGGGTTCGGATTCCAGCGGTAGGTCCACGCGTTCCAGGAGCCCCACGGACCGCCGTGGGCGAAGACGACGAGCGGGTGCGGGCCGTGCCCGTCGGGCAGGCGCAGCCAGGCGCGCAGCGCCGTGCCGTCCTCGGCGGTCGCGGTGACCTCGGTGAGGGAGCCGGTCTGCTCGACCTCGTCGGCCGGGTTCGGCAGGCGGGAGAGGCGACCGTCCGACGGGTCGACGGCGACGGGATGCGGGGCGCAGGCGACGGAGGAGGCCGAGGCGATGAGGCGGCCGCCGGCGACGGAGAGGTCCGCGAAGGACAGCTCCTGCTCGGGCCCGCCGACGAGTCGGCGCGGGGCCGGGTCGGTGAGGGCGCCGATCCAGAGCGAGCCGCGCCCCTGGTCGTCGGAGGCCGCGGCGAGAGTCTCACCGTCGACCCACACCGGGTCGACCCAGTGGTCGAGCTCGGGCCAGACGGGCACGGTGGTGCCGGTGGCGAGGTCGAGCAGCTCGACCGCGGAGCTCATGGTCTGGGTCTCGGTCCAGATGCGGTGGCGGGAGATCAGCACGCGGGTGCCGTCGGGGCTGAACGCGCCGGGTCCGTACTCGACCTCGCCGGTGGGCTCGCGCAGCAGGCGGGGCGGCTGCTCGCCGCGCAGGTCGAGCAGGTGCAGGTGGCCGGAGGCGAGGATCTCGCCGTGCGAGTCGGACATCGAGACGAGCGCGCGGGCGCCCTGTCGGTCCACGGTCCAGGAGGTCAGGCGTCCGGCCGGCATCGCGAGGTGGCGGAAGTGCAGCACCTGCGCGGCGGGGGCGTCGTCGTCGGCCGACGGGTCCGCCTCGGCGGCTCCGGCCGACGGGTCCGCCTCGTCGGCGGGCACGCTCGCGCCTCCGGCCGACGGCCCGGACGTCGCCTCGGCGGTCGCGAGGTCCGCCGGCAGCTCCGCGACGGCGAGGACGGTGCGCGCCGGCCCGAGGTCGTGATCCCAGTAGCGGGTGGGGAAGCCGTCGTGAAGGGCGGCGCTGACCTTGGCGTCCTTGCGGGCGCGGCCCAGCTCGACGTGCTCGGCCTCGTCGGCCGCCTGCGAGTGGACGGCGAGCTCGGCGATCAGCAGTTTCCCGGAGAGGTGCAGCGCGCCGAAGCCGCCGGGGCGGGCCGCGAGCTGGCGGGCCTCGCCGCGCGGAGGCAGGCCCCACAGCTGGGCATCTTCGGACTCCTCTCCGTCCTCCCCGATCCGCTTCGCGGTGAAGTACACGGTGCCGTCCTCCGCGGCGGCGACCGCGCCGATCGAGGCGGCGCCGCGGGTCAGGGGCAGCACCCGCTCGTCTTCGAGCTCGACGAGCGAGGTGACGTAGGCAGTGCCCTTCGCGTCGGGACGGGAGACGGTCGCGAGGATCCTCCCGCCCTCCGTGGTCTCGAGCCGTCCCAGTCGGGCGGCGTCCAGCAGGGCCTCGATGCTCGCGTATGTCATGGCGCACCATCCTGCCACCCCCGTCGGCCCGAGGCTTGCGCTCCCGCGAGACGGTAGTTTAAAGTTGAAACATCTTCACAGACGGACCGAACAGACCGAGGAGCCTCGCCATGCAGTTCGGAATCTTCACCATCGCCGACATCACCCCGGACCCCACCACCGGGAAGGTGCCCACCGAGAACGAGCGTCTGCGCTCGATGATCGAGCAGGGCAAGCTCGCCGAGCAGGTGGGCCTGGACGTCTTCGCGATCGGCGAGCACCACAACCCGCCCTTCGTCACCTCCTCCCCCACCACCACGCTCGCGTACCTCGGCGCGCAAACGGAGAAGATCATCCTCTCCACCGCGACCACGCTGATCACCACGAATGACCCGGTGAAGATCGCGGAGGACTACGCGATGCTGCAGCACCTCACCGGCGGCCGCGTCGACCTGGTGATGGGCCGCGGCAACACCGGCCCGGTCTACCCCTGGTTCGGCCAGGACATCCGCAAGGGCATCGAGCTCGCGATCGAGAACTACGACCTGCTGCGCCGCCTGTGGACCGAGGACGTCGTGGACTGGGAGGGCCAGTTCCGCACCCCGCTGCAGCAGTTCACCGCCACCCCGCGCCCGCTGGACGGCGTCGCGCCCTTCGTGTGGCACGGCTCGATCCGATCCCCGCAGATCGCCGAGCAGGCCGCGTACTACGGCGACGGCTTCCTGCACAACAACATCTTCTGGCCCATGAGCCACACGAAGCAGATGGTGCAGCTGTACCGCGAGCGCTACGAGCACTACGGCCACGGCAAGGCCCACCAGGCCTATGTGGGCCTCGGCGGCCAGGCGTTCATGCGCAAGAACAGCCAGGACGCGTGGAACGAGTTCCGGCCCTACTTCGACAACGCCCCGGTCTACGGCGGCGGCCCCTCGATGGAGGACTTCACCCGCGCCACCCCGCTCACCGTCGGTTCCCCCGAGCAGGTCGTCGAGCGGTACCTGACCATGGCCGACCACGTCGGCGACTACCAGCGCCAGATGTTCCTCGTGGACCACGCGGGCCTCCCGCAGAAGACGGTCCTCGAGCAGATCGAGCTGCTGGGCACCGAGGTCGTCCCCGTGCTGCGCCGCGAGCTCGAGGCTCGCAAGCCCGCCGACGTCCCCGAGGCGCCCACCCACGCGAACCGGGTCGCCGCCGCCGAGGCGGAGCGCGGCGCGTTCGACGACGCCTACAAGTTCGAGACCGGCGACAACTGGACCGGCCTCCGCGCCGAGGACGCGAAGGAGGCGAAGTGATGACGGCCCACACCGCGACCTTCCGGATCCTGGCCATCTCCTCCGGGCTCTCCACCCCAAGCTCCACCCGCATGCTCGCCGACCAGATGACCCGCGAGACTGCCGCCGCCCTCGGCGCCGACGGGACGCAGGTCGAGGTGAGCACCGTGGAGCTGCGCGAGTACGCCCACGATCTCACCGATGCGCTGCTGACCCGCTTCCCCAGCGAGCGCCTCGCGATGGTGATCGAGCAGGTCCGTGCGGCCGACGCGATCGTGGCGGTCACGCCGATCTTCAACGTCGGCCCCGCGGGGCTGTTCAAGATGTTCGTCGACGTCTTCGACACCGCACTGTGGGCGGACAAGCCGGTGCTGCTCGGCGCTACCGCCGGCACCGCCCGCCACTCCCTCGCGATCGACTACGCGCTCCGCCCGATGTTCGGCTATCTGAAGGCGGACCTGGTCCCCACCTCGGTGTTCGCAGCGTCGGCCGACTTCGGCGCCGACACCGAGCACCAGGCCGACGCGCAGCCGCTCGCCGTGCGGGTGCGCCGGGCCGCGGCCGAGCTCGCGACGATGCTGCGAGTCCGCCGCGGGATCGCTGCGGGTGCCGGGGCGGCGACCGACGGGATGACCGCCGCCGAGGAGGCCGCACCTGCGCCCGACGCGGAGGACGTCGCGGAGAGCTCCGCGCGCCCCGCCCTCGACCCGGAGTTCTCGGACTTCGTGCCGATGGGGCAGCTGCTGCGCCGCGGCTGACCGCCGCCCGGCCTCACACCCCTGTCGGCCGCGCCCCCTCTCGGGGTCGGGACGCGGCCGACAGGCCCCCCGGGGACTCGCACCGCTCACCCGATGGCCACCGGCTCCTCGACGAGCGCGGGCCGTCGCCGCAGCGTGAGCAGCCCGGCCGCCACGGCGAGCACGGCGCAGCCGGTGGTGATCACGCCCAGCGGGAGGATGCTCAGCGAGCCGGCGATGCCGACGAAGGGCGCCGAGATCGCGCCGAAACCGAAGCGCGCGGTGCCTAGGATCGACCCGGCGGTGCCCGCCATCTGCGGGTACTCCCGCAGGGCGAGGGTGGTGCCGGCCGGGGAGGCCAGCTGCGCGCCGCACGCGAGCAGGAACAGCGAGGCGACGACGACGGCGAGCGGCATCGGTGCGAGACCCGCGAGAAGCAGTCCCAGGGCGCCGAGCCCGGTCACGCCGATCCCCGCGAACAGGGCGCCGTGGACGTTCCAGCGCTCGGCGAGGCGCCCGCCCGTCCAGCCGCCGAGGACCGCGCCGGTGGAGTTCAGGGCGAAGGCGGCGGCGTATCCCTGCGGGGACAGGCCGTAGATCTCCTGGAGCACGAAGGTGGAGCCGGCGAGATAGGCGAAGATCGCGGCGTAGACGAAGCCCTGCGTGAGGACGGCGCCGACGAAGAC
The DNA here is from genome assembly GCF_036321705.1 of Brachybacterium sp. J144. NCBI lineage: Bacteria > Bacillati > Actinomycetota > Actinomycetes > Micrococcales > Dermabacteraceae > Brachybacterium > Brachybacterium sp. J144. The sequence continues at coordinate 7,904 of NZ_JAZDCG010000021.1, read as the reverse complement.
GCGGTCGGCGATCAGGACCCGCAGGTCGGCGCCGGTGCGCCCGAGCCCGCCGCTGCTGCGCCGCTCGGGCGGCAGGGTCTCGGTGAACAGGGTCGCCGAGAGGATCAGCAGCACCACGCCGACGACGGCGAGGAAGGCGAACAGCCCGCGCCAGTCGAAGAAGACGTTCAGCAGCCCGCCGATCAGGGGGCCGACGATCGCGGCAGTGGGGCCGGCGACGGCGAGTCGGCCGTAGAAGCGGATCAGCTCGCGGCCGTCGAAGAGGTCGCGGCCCGCGGCCTGGGCGATGACCACGCCGACCCCGCCGGCGAGGCCCTGCACGTAGCGGGCCGCGATCAGCAGCTCGATGCTCGGGCTCAGCGCGCAGAGGGTCGAGAAGACGACATAGGCGGCGACGCCGAGGAGCAGGATGCGGCGGCGTCCGTACTGGTCGGATGCGGGTCCGGCGAGCAGCTGGCCGGAGGCGAGGCCGAGCAAGCAGGCGGTCACCGTCAGCTGGGCGACAGACGTGACGGCGCCGAGCTCCGCGGTGAGGGCCGGGAGCGCGGGCAGGTAGAGGTCCATCGAGATGGGGCCGAAGACGGTCAGTAGCAGGAGGATCCAGGGCAGGACCTTCGGGATGACCGGGGTGGTGGGCGCGGGGAGCGTGGTGGTCACGGCGGGGCGGTTCTTCCTCGGGGGAATGCAGGGCGGGGCGGTGGGGGACGCAGGGCGGGGAGGCGGGAGATGCAGAGGGCGCGGTGGCGGGAGGAGGGAGGTCCTCAGTCCACCATCGGCGGGTGGCACGAGCCAGTCCCTCCCAGGGCACCCCAGGACCGAGCACCCCTCGGAGCGGCATCCCCGGACCGCGCACCGCGACGCCACCCCTGGACTACGCTCGGTGCAATCGCTTTCCACCGACTGGATCCGGAGCTCCGCCCCGGTGCCGCGTCGCCGCCTCGAACGGAGGGATCCCCATGATCCGCGCCGGACTCTGCTCCGTCACCTTTCGCCCGCTGTCGCCCGAGCAGATCGTCGACCTGACCGTCGGCGCGGGCCTGTCCCGCATCGAATGGGCGGGGGACGTGCACGTGCCGCCGGGCGACCCGGGGCGTGCCGAGGAGGTCCGCGCGCTCACCGAGAATGCCCTCCTCGACGTCGCCTCCTACGGCTCCTACCTGCGCTTCGAGGGCGACGAGGAGCAGGTGCGGGCCGACGGGGAGGCGGTGCTCGCCTCGGCGGTCGCGCTCGGCGCCCCGCGGATCCGGGTCTGGGCAGGCAGCCAGGGATCGGCCGACGTCGCACCCGAGGAGCGGGCCCGGATCGCCGCTCGCGTGCGCGCCTTCGCGGACCGGGCCGGGGAGGCCGGGGTGGAGGTCGGCCTCGAGTTCCACGGCCGCACCCTGACCGACGAGATCGGCTCGACCCTCGCCCTGCTCGACGAGGTGAGCCGGGAGAACGTGCTCTCGTACTGGCAGCCGCACCAGGACATGCCGGATGCGGACGCCCTCGCGACGCTCCGCGCGACACTCCCCCACGCCTCGACGATCCACGTCTTCTCCTGGTGGCCGGGCTCCAAGCGCCTCCCCCTCGCCGAGCGGGGCGAGCTGTGGGAGCAGGTCTTCGGAATCCTCGTCGCCGAAGGTTCGCCCCGCGACGCCCTGCTCGAGTTCGTGCCGGGCGACGACCCCGCCACGCTCGAGGGCGAGGCAGAGACCTTGAGGGCGCTGATCGCCGCCGGGAAGCACCGGGCGGCGTCGGCCGCTCCCGAGGAACCGGCCCGATGAGAGCCCTGCTGGCCCTGCCCGCCGGCCTGCAGCACCGCATGTTCTCGCCCGGTCAGCTCGAGGAGCTGGCCCGTCTGGCGGAGATCGACATCGAGCGCGCCGCGCCGGACCTCACCGCCGTCCCCGATGCGGAGCTCGCGACCGTCGAGGTGCTGGTGACCGGCTGGGGCTCCCCCGCGATCGACGCCGCGGCCCTCGACCGTCTGCCCACCCTACGCGCGATCGTGCACACCGCCGGGACCGTCCGCTTCACCGTCACGGACGCCGTGTGGGAGCGCGGCGGGATCACCGTCACCTCCGCGACCGAGGCGAACGCGGTGCCCGTCGCCGAGTACGCGCTCGCCCACATCCTGCTCGCCGGCAAACGGACCCGCGCCCAGGAGGCGCGCTACCGGCGTCTGCGACGCCCCGAGCACGCCGCCGCCTCCGATCCCGGGATCGGGAACCACGGGGCGGTGGTCGGGCTCGTCGGCGCCTCCCGCATCGGGTTGCTGGTCGCCGAGCATCTGCGGCGCTTCGACGTGGAGGTGCTGATCACCGACCCGTACGTCGGCGCGGAGCGGATCGCCGAGCTCGGCGCGACGAAGGTCGAGCCCGAGGAGCTGTACGCCCGCAGCGACGTGGTGAGCCTGCACGCCCCGGACGTCCCTTCGACCCGCGGCATGGTCAGCCGGGAGCTGCTCGCGCTGATGCGGGACGGCACCACCTTCGTCAACACCGCCCGGCCCGCCCTCGTGGACCTCGACGCCCTGCGCGACGAGGTGGTCGCGGGACGGCTCGCCGCCGTGCTCGACGTGCACGACGACCTCGCCACGGACGACCCGCTGTGGGACGCGCCGCTCGCGACGATCACCCCGCACATCGCCGGCTCCCTCGGCAACGAGCTGCACCGTCTCGGCGGCGCCGCGCTCGAGGAGATCCGGCGGCTCGCCGCCGGGGAGCCGCCCCGCTGGCCGGTGGACGGGAATCGGAGGGATCTCACGGCCTGAGCGAGCCTCCCGGCCCGCTCCGGGAGCACCCGCCTCGTTAAGCTGACCGGGCGGGACAGCGTTTCCCACCCCACCCGCAGGACCTGCAGAAGGAGACCCGATGCCCGCCGTGCGCCTCAGCGACGTCGCCCAGGATGCCGGGGTCTCCCTGGCCACCGCCTCGCGGGTGCTCAACGGCTCCGCCCGCGTGCCCGGCAAGGCCGTCGCCGACAAGGTCCGCGCCTCCGCGGACAAGCTCGGCTACGTCCCCAACGCCCAGGCTCAAGCCCTAGCCCGCTCCCGCTCGGGACTCATCGGCCTCGTGGTCCACGACATCGCCGACCCCTACTTCGCGACCATCGCCCGCGAGGTGCAGCAGCAGGTCTTCGCCTCGCAGTCGCAGGTGCTGCTCACCCAGACCGACCGCGTGATCGACACCGAGATCCGCGCCCTGCGCGCCCTCATCGCCCAGCAGGTCGACGCCCTCGTGCTGGTCGGCTCGCACCGCTACGGCACCGAGGCCGATGCCGCGATCAGCACCCTCCTGCAGGGCTTCGAGCGCAACGGCGGGAAGGTCGTCGGGCTCGGGCAGTCCCTCGGCGTCGGCCGCACGATCGTCCTCGACAACGCCGCCGCCGCTCACGAGCTCGCGACCTCGCTGATCGTCGAGGGTCACCAGCGCTTCGCCCTGGTCGAGGGCATCGCCGGGATCCCGTCGGCCGGCGACCGCACCGGCGGGTTCGTCGCCGCGCTCACCGAGGCCGGGATCGAGCCGGAGCTGAGCTGCGCCGCGGAGCTGACCCGCGACGGCGGGCACGTGCTCGCGGCCCGCCTCGACGAGCACCTCGCCGGCCCTGGCGCCGACGATCCGCGGCCGCTGTGCGTCTTCGCGCCGGCCGACGTGATGGCCCTCGGCACGCTCGGCGAGCTGCGTCGGCGCGGGATCGACGTGCCCGGCCGGGTCGCGGTCGCCGGCTTCGGCGGGGTGCCCGGGGCGGCCGACGCGCACCCGACCCTCACCACCATCGCGCTGCCGCTCGCGGAGATGGCGCGCCAGGCCGCGGAATGGGTGCTCGAGTCCGTCCCCGGCCGCGGCGCCGACGTGGTGGGGTCCGACGACGCGGCGGGGGCTCCGTCGGCCGGCGACGACGAGCCGGCTCCCGGAGCGGGCGATGCGCGCGAGGTGCACCTCCGCGGCGACGTGGTGCTCGGCGAGTCCACGGCGCTGACCGGCCTCGCCTGAGCCGGCCCCGTCGTAACAGGACCGCCGCAGCAGCACCGCCACACCGACCTGAAGCGGAGGGGGGGGGCCCCCCCGAAAGGGCCCCCCCCCCCCCACGTTCCAAACCATTTGCCGCTCCCCACGGAGCGGCCCCTCCGCCGTCGGCGTCAGAACGCGTTGACGCGGTCCAGGAACTCCTGGATCTGCTCGCGGGAGAAGCCGCCGAAGCCGGTGAGCCGGCCGACGGGGATCTGCTCGAACATCTTGGCCATCTCCGGATCCTGGAAGAACGGGAGGTGACCGGCGAGGTCGTGCAACGCCTCGGCGCCACCGGGGATCGCGGCGAGCTCGAGCGGGGTGGTCGAGAAGGACGCCTCGATCCGCGGCTCGGTGCCGGCGAGCTCCGCCTCGGCCTCCAGGCGCAGGTCACGGCTGGACGCACCGATCTCGACCCGGTACGTGCCGCCCTCGACGGCCCACTGGCCCGCGCGGACGTCCCAGTACTGCAGCTCCGCCTCCGGCATCTCCACGGTGACGCGGGCGGACTCGCCGGGGGCGAGGGTGACGTCGGCGAAGCCCTTGAGCTCGCGCGGGGCGCGGGCGATCGAGCTGCCGGGGACGGAGACGTAGGCCTGGACCACCTCGCGGCCCTCGCGGGCGCCGGTGTTGGTGACGGTCAGCTCGGCGACGAGGCCGCCGTCGCGCGCGGTCAGGGCGAGGTCGGCGTACTCGAAGGTGGTGTAGCTGAGGCCGTGACCGAAGGGGAAGGCGACCTCGGTGCCGCGGGCGTCGAGCCCGCGGTAGCCGACGAAGAGGCCCTCGCCGTAGGTGACGCGGCCGTGCTCCCCCGGGAAGTACGGCGTGGCCGGGACGTCCTCGAGGCGCAGCGGGATGGTCTCGGCGAGCTTGCCGGAGGGGGCGACGCGGCCGAAGAGGACGTCGGCCGTGGCCTCGCCGCCGGCCTGGCCGAGCAGCCACGCCTCGAGCACCGCGGGGGCCCTGCGCAGCGTCTCGGAGAGGCGGATCGCGGAGCCGTTGGAGAGGACCACGACGGTGCGCGGGTTCGCCGCGAGCACCTCCTCGAGCAGCCGCTCCTGGGCGGCGGGCAGCTCCATGTCGGTGCGGTCGTAGCCCTCGGACTCGACGTCCTCGCCGAGCCCCAAGAAGAGCACGACGGTGCCTGCGGCGCGGGCGACCTCGACGGCCTCGGCGCGCAGGGCGTCGTCGTCGGCCGGGCTCTCCGCACCGCCGGGGACGAAGCCGCGCGCGAAGGGGACCTCCCCGGCGGTCTCGCGGATCGCGTCGAGCGCGGTGGAGAGGCGGTGGGCGTTCACGTGCGAGGAGCCGGCGCCCTGGTAGCGAGGGGTCCGGGCGAAGTCGCCGATGACGGCGAGGCCGCCGTCCGCAGCAGCGGCCGCGGGGTCGAGCGGCAGCAGCTGGTCCTCGTTGCGCAGCAGCACGATCGCGCGGCGGGCGGCCTCGAGCGCGACCCGGTGGTGGGCGTCGACGTCGTAGGTCGCGTCGGCGGAGCGGACGGCGGCGGACTTCCGCAGCAGCTCGACCACCTTCGTCGCCGCGCGGTCCACGTGCGCGGGGTCGATCTCGCCGGCCTCGAGGGCGGCGGCGAGGGCCTGCTCGGCGCCGGGATCGGCGGGCATCTGCAGGTCCAGGCCCGCGGCGACGGCGGCGGGGCGGTCCACGACGGCGCCCCAGTCGGAGACGACCAGGCCCTCGAAACCCCACTGCTCACGGAGCACCTCGGAAAGCAGGAAGGGGTTCTGGGAGACGAGGGTGCCGAGCACCGAGTTGTAGGAGCACATGATCGTCCACGGCTGGGCGCGGGTGACGACGGCGCGGAAGGCGCGCAGGTAGATCTCGTGCAGGGTGCGCTCGTCGACGGAGACGTCGACGCGCATGCGGTCGGTCTCCTGGTTGTTCAGCGCGAAGTGCTTCACGGAGGTGCCGACGCCGCGGTCCTGCATGCCGTTCACGTAGGCGACGGCCATCTCGCCCGCGAGGTGGGGGTCCTCGGAGAAGTACTCGAAGTTGCGGCCGCACAGGGGTGAGCGCTTGATGTTCATGCCGGGGCCGAGCATGACGGAGACGCCCTCGGCGATGGCCTCCTCGGCGATCGCGGCGGCGACGGCGGCGGCGGTCTCACGGCTCCACGAGGCGGAGAGGCCGACGGCCGGCGGGAAGCAGGTGGCGGGGACCGAGTCGTGCAGGCCCAGGTGGTCGGCGTCGGCCTTCTGGGTTCGCAGGCCGTGCGGGCCGTCGCTGGTCATGACGGCCTCGAGGCCGAGGCTCGGTGCGCCGTGGGTGTACCAGAAGTCCGCTCCGCCGGTCAGCGCGACCTTCTCGGCGGCGGGCAGGGCGGCGACCTCGTCGCTGCCGCGCAGGAGCGGATGGGTGGGCGCGGTGGTGGCGTGATCCGGGGTGGTCATGGCGAGCTCCTCTGCGTGCTCAGACGGGATGGCCAAAACTTACACGAGTAACCGGAGGGGAGCCAGGGGTTGGGCAGGGGGCGACGGGACGCCACCTCTTCCCCGCACCGCCACCTGACCGCTGAGGTGGGCCCCACCTGACTGATGGGGGCTCCCCATGACAGTCACCCCGTCGGCGCCCCCGCGTGTCAGCGCCCCGGAGCGTGGCCTGAACGGTGCGATCGTCGGGGTCTGGGGCGGCTCTGACCTGCGCCTGACGGTGCTCGGCCGCCGCGAGACCTACCCCTCCCGGCGGGCGACCGTGCGGAAGCCGGCGTTGCCCATCGAGGAGTCGGGGGTGTTCTGCGAGCGCGCGGAGTTGCGGTAGCGGTTGCAGTACGAGATGTGGCAGAGGTAGCTGCCGCCGCGGAGGACCCGCGCCTGCCCCTCCTCGGGGCCCGTCGGGTCGAGGATCTCGCCGCGTAGGCCGGGCCGACGGTAGGCGGCGGGGTGGAACCAGTCCTCGCACCACTCCCACACGTTGCCGACCATCTGCCACAGTCCGTAGCCGTTGGGTGCGAAGGAGCGTCCGGGGGCGGTGGTGAGATAGCCGTCCTCGAGGGTGTTCTCCCGCGGGAAGTCCCCCTGGAAGATGTTGGCGCGCCAGCCGCCCTCGTCGACCTCGGCATCGCCCCAGGGGTACTTCGCCCCCTCGATGCCGCCGCGGGCGGCGAACTCCCACTCGGCCTCCGTGGGCAGGCGGCGGCCCGCCCAGGCGCAATAGGCCTGGGCGTCGTTCCAGCTCATGTGCACGACGGGATGGTCACCGAGCCCGTCGAGGTCGGAGCGCCGACCACCGGGGTGGCGCCAGTCGGCGCCGCGGACGCCGGCCCACCAGGGCGTGCCCGACGCCGGGCCCATGAGGTCCTCGGGCGCGGCGGCGATCGCGAGGTGGAAGACGGCCGAGAACCCGAAGGACTCCGCCTCAGTGACGTATCCGGTGTCCTCGACGAAGCGGGCGAAGGCGTCGTTGGTGACCGTCGTGGCATCCATCTCGAGGGCGCTGATCGACACCTCGTGCCGCGGCACCTCGCCATCTGCCCGGTTCCGGTCCCCGGAGGAGTCGCCCATCGTGAAGGTGCCCGCGGGGACGCTGATCTGCTCGATCGGGTGGCGTCCGGTCGCGGGCGCGCTCGGCGCGGGGGCGGGGCGAGGGGCGGGCATCCCCAGCAGCTGCTCCCGGCTCGGGGTGCCACAGCCGCATCCGCATCCGTTGGTCATCGAGGAGTCTCCTGTCGCCGGTGGTTCCGGCTGGGCCGTGCGTCCCCGGGCCGAGGGCTCCATCCTCCCTCGCCCGGGCCCCGGCGCGGGAGCGCGTGTCACCCGAGCGAGGCCGGGCGAGACGGCGCGCGTCGCCGTCGGGGGCGCATGTGGAGGTCGGGACGCGGGTGATGCGAGGTGCGGATATGTGCAGCTCGCATCACCCGCGTCCCGCTGCCCCGGCTCACGCGTGGGGCAGGACCAG
>NZ_JAZDCG010000020.1:0-50825 GCF_036321705.1 Brachybacterium sp. J144 | reverse complement strand
TGTATTGGGTTGGGTGCGGATGGTGGGGGCGGGGCGTAGATATCCCCCCCCCCCCCCCCCCCCCCCCCCCCCCGCTGCCCCGGCTCACGCGTGCGGCAGGACCAGCTGTTCGAAGCGCTCGGCGATGATCCGCAGCGCGTCGTCGACGGGGGTGGCCCAGACGTCCTCGTGGAAGATCTCCACCTCGATGTCGCCCGTGTACCCGGCGCCGCGGATCATCGAGGTGATCGACGGGAAGTCGATATAGCCGTCGCCCATGTAGCCGCGGGAGTTCAGCGGCTCGGCGGCGAGCGGCAGGTTCCAGTCGCACACCTGGTAGCTGAACAGTCGGTCCGCCTCGGCGGCGCGCTGGATCGCCCGCGGCAGATACGGGTCCCACCACACGTGATAGGTGTCCACGACGACCCCGGCGGCGGGGCTGCCGGAGGCCTCGGCCATGTCGAGGGCCTGGTCGATCGTGGAGAGCACGGCTCGGTCGGCGGCGAACATCGGGTGCAGCGGCTCGAGCGACAGCGTCACGCCGCGCTCCTCCGCGTACGGCGCGAGCTCGGCGATCGCCTCGGTGACGCGGGCGCGGGCGCCGACGATGTCCTTGTCGGCCCGGTCCACCCCGCCGACGACGAGCACCAGCGTGGGGGCGCCGAGCCCGGTGGCCTCGTCGATCGCCCGACGGTTGTCCTCGAGCGCCGCGGCGCGGTCCGCGTCCGCGGAGGCGGTGAGGAAGCCGCCGCGGCACAGGGTGCTCACCCGCAGGCCGGCGTCGTCGACCCGTCGGCGGAGCGCGTCGAGACCCACCTCGGCGACGTCCTGTCGCCACAGGCCCACGGCGTCGATCCCGTGGGAGGCGGTGGCCTCGAGGAACTCCTGCACCCCGGTGGTGCGGCAGGTCCAACGGTTGATCGACAGGCGCGGGGTGCCGTGGCCGATCTTCTCGGAGGGCGGGACGTTCATCGGGTGCCTCCCTGCACGTCGTAGCCGTTCAGGCGGAGCATCCCGTGCCAGCGCTCGGCGGCGAGCGCCGGGTCCTCGAGGTCGCCGGTCGCGGCGGCGAGCTCGATGGTGCGGGACAGGTGCGGCAGGCTGCGCGCTGAATGCAGGCCGCCGATCATGGTGAAGGCCCGCTGGTGGCCGTTGAGCCAGGCCATGAACGCGACGCCGGTCTTGTAGTGGTAGGTCGGGGCGGAGAAGACGTGGCGGGCCAGCTCCTCGGAGGCGTCGAGGATGCGGCGGGCCTCGTCGGCATCGCCCGCGTCGAGCGCCTGCACCGCGGCGGACGCCGCCGGAGCGGTGACCGCGAAGGCGCCGAGCAGCGCGTCGGAGTATGCGCCGTGCACCCTCGCCCCGTCGGCCGGTGTGCCGGTGCCGTCGCCGACGATGAGGTGCGAGAAGTGGAAGTCGTCGCCGGTGAACATGGTGACGCCCTCGGGTAGCCGCTCGCGGACCGCGACCTCGGCGGCGTCGTCGAGCAGGCTCATCTTCACGCCGCGGATCCGGGAGGGGTACTCGCCGATGATGCGCAGCAGGGTCTCGGAGGCCTCGGCGGTGTCGACCGAGCCGAAGTAGCCCTCGAGGTTCGGGTCGAAGGCGGTGCCGAGCCAGTGCAGGACCACGGGCTCGCTCGCGGTCTCGAGCACGCGGCGGTAGACGTCCTCGTAGTCCGCGGCGGAGCGGGCCGCGCGGGCGAGGTGGCGGGAGGCCATGAGCACCGCCCCGGCACCGGTCGCCTCGGTCGCGGCGAGCTGCTCGGTGTAGGCGTCGACGATCTGATCGAGGCTCAGCTCCGTCTCGGCCCGCTGATCGGTGGAGACGCCGGCCACGACGAGGTCTCGCACCTGCGCGCCCGCGGGGAAGACGGCCGCGATCTCGGGATCGGCGAGCGCGGCGCGGGCGGCGTCGGCGCTGCGGGCGATCAGCTCGCGGGTCGCGGCGGCATCGAGGCCCATGTTGCGCTGGGCGGTGTCCATGGCGTCGGCGACCCCGAGACCCCGACGCCACATGGTGCGGCGGAAGGCGAGGGTCGTATCCCAGTCGATGTCCGCCGGGGCGCCGGGGGTGTTGTCCCCGTGGACCTGCGGGGTCACGTGCACCGCGGCGAACACGGTGCGGGAGCGCAGCGGCGCCGACGGGGGCGGGAAGGAGGCGGCGCCGCCGAGGTCGACCTCGCGCAGGGAGCCGTCCTCGTCGAGGAGCGTGAGTCGGAGCTGATCCGGCATCGCGGTCATCGGGCTCAGGCCTCGGTGAGCGGGTCGAGGGAGATGCGGCGGCCCTCGGCGGCGGAGCGCAGCCCCGTCTCGGCCAGCCGCACGCCGCGCGCACCGGCGAGCAGGTCGAAGGGGTAGGGGCGGCCCTCGACGTAGTGGCGCAGGAAGTCCTCCCACTGCACCTTGAAGCCGTTGTCGTAGCCGTCGGGGCCCTGGTTGTCGGGGACCTCGATCCAGTCGGCGCGGTAGTCGTGGGGGTCGCGGACGTCCGGGTTCCAGACCGGCTTGGGCGTCGCCTCGCGCGGCTGGATGCGGGCGCCGTGCAGGCCGACGACGGCGGAGCCCTTCGTGCCGTCGACCTGGAACTCGACCAGCTCGTCGCGGTGCACGCGCACGTCCCAGCTGGAGTTCATCTGCACGACCGTGCCGCCCTCGAGGCGGAAGACGCCGTAGGCGGCGTCGTCGGCGGTGGCGGTGTAGGCCTCGCCCTTCTCGTCCCAGCGGGTGCCGATGTGGGTCGCGGTCTGGGCGTAGACGTCCTCGATGCGACCGAAGAGGTCCTCGATGACGTAGTTCCAGTGGGGGAACATGTCGGCGACGATGCCGCCGCCGTCCTCGCTGCGGTAGTTCCAGGAGGGGCGCTGGGCGGTCTGCCAGTCGCCCTCGTAGACCCAGTAGCCGAACTCGCCGCGCACGGAGAGGATCTCGCCGAAGAAGCCGGAGTCGATGAGGCGGCGAAGCTTGAGCAGGCCGGGGAGGTAGAGCTTGTCGTGGACGACGCCGGAGACGGTGCCCGCGGCCTTCGCGAGGCGGGCCAGCTCGAGGGCCTCCTCGAAGGTCTCGGCGGTGGGCTTCTCGGTGTAGATCGCCTTGCCGGCGGCGATCGCCTTCTTGAGGTTCTCCACGCGCAGGTTCGTGACCAGGGCGTCGAAGTAGACCTCGTAGTCCGCGTCGTCGAGCGCCGCGTCGACGTCGGTGGTCCAGTTGTCCAGGCCGTGCTTCTCCGCGACGCCGCGCAGCTTCTCCTCGTTGCGGCCGACGAGCAGCAGCTCGGGCAGGAGACGGTCGCCGTCGGCGAGCAGGACCCCGCCCTGCTCGCGGATCGCGAGGAGCGAGCGGACGAGATGCTGGCGATAGCCCATCCGCCCGGTGGCGCCGTTGACGATGATGCCGATGCTGCGAGTGGCCATGGAGAACTCCTGGGGGTCGGGGTCGCGCGGTCGTGGTCGTGATGCCGGGGCGGGCCCGGGCCGGGGGGCGAAGGGGATCGCGGAGAGGACGGTCCTCGGTGATCGTCCGTCACCCCAAAGGGCAACCGCTTTCCTGGGTATCAGTCAATCACGTCCCGGCCGACGGGGCAAGCACTTTCCCTCGGTCGACCCCTCGACGCCGACGGGCCTCACACATAGGATGAATCTCGTGAGATCGGCGCGACCGCCACTCTCGTCGCACCGCCTGCCGCGCCACCCGGTCTGCCCGTCGGCGCCACAGCACTACCCCTCCTTTCCTCTACCCTCCTCGGGAGATACTCCATGGCATCTTGCACGGACATCCGTCGCCCCCGTCCCGCAGATCGCTGGCTCGAGGCCCTCCCCCTCGGCAATGGTCGGATCGGTGCGATGGTCTGGGGTGATCCGACGGCGCCCCGCTTCAGCCTCAACGAGTCGACGCTGTGGTCGGGATCTCCCACCACCACCGAGCGGTGGCACACCAGCGCCGAGGACGCGGAGGCGGCGCGCCGGCGAGCCTGGGACCTGTTCCGCCGGGGCGAGGTGCGCGCGGCACAGGAGGCCCTCGAGGAGCTCGGGGCCGCCTGGTCGCAGGCGTACCAGCCCGTCGGCGAGCTCGTCGTGCGCCTCGACGGTCCCGAGGCTTCCGCACCGGCCGACTACGAGCGCGTGCTCGACCTCGCGCGCGCCGAGCACCGGGTGCACGCGAGCGGCGAGGAGCACGTCACCCTGGTGGGCCTCGCCGACGAGGTGCTGGTCCACGCCATGCCCTGCCCGACGGGCACCGCGGTGGCGCTCGCGCTCACCTCCCCGCTCGTCGAGGAGCGTCGGATCGCCGACGAGCACGGACTCGCGGTGGTGCTGCGCGCCCCGTCGGACGGCGTCCCCACCCGCCACGCGGACCTGGCGGAGCTCGCCTGGGACGAGGAGGGCGCGAGCCGCGCCGTCGTGGTGGTGCGCACCCGCCGAGAGGGCGGGCGCCTGCTGGTCACCTGCGCGATCGGGACCACCTGGCAGGGGCTCGGGCAGCAGCCCGACCGCGACCTCGAGGAGCTGCTCGCCGCGACGACCGCGCAGGCGGAGCAGGCCCTCGAGCGGGGCGAGGACGAGCTGCGACGCCGCCACCGCGAGACCCCGCTGCCCGGCATCGACGAGGTCGCGCTCGAGCTCGACGGCTCGGAGTCCGCGCAGCTGCTCGCCACCATGGTCGCCTACGGCCGGCACCTGCTCGCCTCGTCCTCGCGGGCCGGGCTGCCGCCCGCGAACCTGCAGGGGATCTGGAACGACAAGGTGCTCGCGCCGTGGAACTCGAACTACACGGTGAACATCAACCTCGAGATGAACCACTGGGCGGCGGGCGTGGCCCACGTGCCCGGAGCGGCCGAGGCGCTCGAGGGCTACACGGCGATGCTGCGCCGGGCGGGACAGGAGACGGCGCGCCGGCTGTACGGAGCGCGCGGCTGGACCGTGCACCACAACTCCGATCCCTGGGGGTACACCGATCCGGTGTCCGGGGACCCGAAGTGGGCGACCTGGCCGATGGGCGGGCTGTGGCTCGAGCGCGAGCTGGACTCGATCGCCTCCTTCAGCGGCGAGGACCCCGCGGCGATCGCCGAGCGCCGCTTCCCCGCCCTGCGGGAGGCGGCGGCGTTCGCGCTCGACCTGCTGCACGAGGCGGAGGACGGCACGCTGGTCACCTTCCCCTCCACCTCCCCCGAGAACGAGTGGCTCACCGCGGGCGGCGAGGCGGTCGCGCTCACCGCGGGCGGCGGGATGGACCGCTGGCTGCTGCACGACGTGCTCGGATCGTTGCTGGCCTCGGCGGAGCTGCTGGGCCGGAGCGAAGACGAGGTGGTGCGGGAGGCAGCCGCGGCGCTCCCGAGGATCCCCGGCCCCCGCCTCGGCGCCGACGGCCGCGTCCTCGAATGGCACCTCGACGGGGTCGGCGAGGTGGAGCCGACCCACCGGCACGTCTCCCACCTGGGCTTCGAGTACCCCGGCGCGACCCCGCAGCCGCCGGAGGTGTCGGCCGCGGTGGTCGCCTCGATGGAGGCGCGCGGCGACGAGGCGACCGGTTGGTCGCTGGCCTGGAAGACGGCTCTGTGGGCTCGGTTGCGCCGGGCGGACAAGGTCCAGGATCTGCTCGAGTTGTTCCTGCGCCCCGCCGAGCTGCCTGACGGCTCCGAGCGCAGCGGGCTATACCCGAACCTGTTCTCCGCACATCCGCCGTTCCAGATCGACGGCAACATCGGCATCGTCGCCGCGATCGCGGAGTGCCTCGTGCAGAGCCACCGCGGCGAGATCGAGCTGCTCCCCGCCGCGGCCCCGATTCTGGCCTCCGGATCCATGCGCGGACTGCGCGCCCGCCCCGGCGTGGCCGTGGACATGACCTGGCAGGACGGCGCCGTCACCGGGCTCTCGTTGCGCGCCGTCGGCCCGGGGGCGCTGGGGCTCCACCGAGTGCGCCACGGGGAGCTGCGGGCCACCGTCGAGCTGCGGGACGAGGCGCCCGTGACGGTGACACTGCAGCCGTCGGTCTGAGCCGGGCCGGCCGCCGCAGGTCAGCCGAGCAGCGCGAGCAGCCGCTCCACGGACTCCTCCCCGCGGAAGGCGTGGCCGCCGGGGGTGACCACGAGCGTCGGGGGCTCGGCGCCCTGCGCACTCCAGGCGGGCGCGAGGCCGGCGTGGGCCGCGCGGGTCGCGGCGATCGGGAAGATCGGGTCCTCCTCCCCCGCCTCGAGGACCAGCGGTCGCGGCGCGATCAGCGCGGCGATGTCGGCCATCTCGAGCTCCGGGAGGAGCCCCGGGATGATGTTGCAGGGGCAGTGGCGGATCGCGGCGATGCTCGCGGCGAAGGACGAGAAGTAGTTCGCGACCAGCGCTCCTGCCAACTCGGGCACCGCGGCGGCGAGAAGCAGCGCGACCGCTCCCCCACCGGAACCGCCCGCGACGGCGACCCGCTCCGCGTCCACGCCGGGCAGGGCGCGCAGCGCGTCGGCCGCGGCGGCGGCATCGGCGACCCGCTGCCCCATCACCGGCCGGCCGTGGAGGAGGAAGCGGGCCGCGTCGATGCCGCACGAGCTGTCGCCCGGGCCGGCCGGCTCGAGGTCCGGGCGGGCGGACTCCGTGCGGCGCCGCCCGAAGGAGAGCATCTCCGGGGCCAGCACCGTCACGCCACGGGCGACGAGCTTGTGCGCAAGCCGGTCGTGGTACTCATCGGCCGGATCCTCCGCGACGAGCCCGTCGATGCCCGGGCCGTGGCCCGCGACGAGCACCACCGCCGCGCCCGTCGCCCGCTCCGGGGCAGGGCGCAGCAGGAAAGCGGGGAGCTCGACGCCCGAACCGGTGCGCACCGTGACCAGCTGCGGGCCGTCGTCCTCGCGCTCGGGCGGGTCGACGAGACGACCCGTGGTGGACGGGTCGGGGAGGGCGGAAGCGGCAGTGCCGGCATCGGGATCGGCGACAGGGCCCGCGGCCGTAGGGGCGGGGCCGTCGAGGCCGAGAAGGGTGCGGAGACGGGCGCGCTGGCCGGAGGCCGCCGGGAGGCCCTCCCCGGTGGACAGAGCGTCATGGATCGGAGTCATGGGCGACATCATCCCTTCACTGCATCGCGTCTGGTCAGGTGGTCCGAAGGCTGCGTGAACACCGCCCCGATCGCCCGTCCCACCCCAGGAGCCCTGGACTCTCGGGCATAACCGGCGCGCGCCACGCGTCTCGCCGTCGGCCGACCGGAGCTGTTCGCCCTGAACGGTCTCGAGGCGGCGCTGCTCTGGTACGACTCGCAGAATCCGCGACGCCACCGGCTCGACGAGCGAGTGCTGTGGGTGCTCGAGCACATCGACGCCCACCTCGACGAGGAGCTCGACGTGCCCCGACTGGCGCGTCTCGCGCACCTCTCCCCCTCGCGGCTCGCGCACCTGTTCGCCGCGCAGGTGGTGACCTCGGTGCGCGGCTACGTCGAGGCGCAGCGCCTCGAGCTGGCGGCCCGCCTGCTGGAGATGACCCCGGATCCGGTCGCCGAGAACGCGCGACGCGTCGGCTACCCGGACCCCCTGTACTTCTCGCGCCGCTTCAGGGCCGCGCACGGGCGGAGCCCCTCCGCGCACCGGGCCCGCCACCGCGTGGGGTGAGGGCACCGGCGCGCCTCCGGGACCTCAGCGCGGGGCGACCGCGCGGTCCAGGCGCTGCGAGATGTCCGCGAGGACCTCGTCGACGGGCTGCTCGGCGAGGCTCTTCATGAACGGCTCGACCTTCACCGGCCCGGTGTACCCGGCGGCGTGCACGGCGCCGAGGAAACCGTCGAGGTCGATGACTCCGGTGTCGAAGGGCAGGCGGCGGTCGAGGTCCATCTGCTCGTCCCGCTCGCGGTCGGCGCGGGCGTCGTTGATGTCGACAGAGACGATGTCCGCGTCGGTGAGGCCCTCGAGGTCCGCCGCCGACTCCCCCGCGGTGTACCAGTGGTAGCTGTCGAGGATGAGGCCGATGTTGCTCGCCCCGGTCTCGGCGATCAGCTCGCGCGCCTCGCGGATGCCGTGGATGAAGGGGAAGCGCTCGGTGGACCAGAAGGTCTTCGGGCCGATGTACTCCAGGCCCAGGCGCAGGCCGTGGTCGGCGAGGATCTCGGAGACGAGGGCGAGACGGCCCGCGTGGAGGCGCCAGTTCTCGCGGTGGTCGAGGGCGTCGTGCATGGGGCGGATCCAGGTGCCGACGGCGGTGACGCCCGCGGCGGTGAGCAGTTCGAGGGCGTCGGGCAGGGCGCCGAGCGACCTCCGGAACTCCTCGGCGGAGGAGTCCAGGCCGATCGGCAGGCCGGAGATGCCCCAGCTCAGCCCCTTGGCCTTCACGGCGTCGCCGTGCTCGACGACGGCCTGCAGGCCCTTCTCCTCGAGGAGGGTGCGGAAGTGGCCGGGGTCGGGGTCGACGCCCCCGAAGCCGTGCGTCACGGCGAGATCGATGGCGGTGGTGTGGTCCAGGGTGAGCCCGAGTGCGCCGGGCGAGAGGCAGGAGAACATCCCTGAAGCCTAGGCCCCGAACGTTCCCACGTGGTGACCTGACACACATCGTCCACGGAGTGGGACGCCGGGGCGAAGCGGGCGCGCTGGGCTATTCGCGAGCGCTCCGCCAGGCAGCATCCCGCCGACGCCCCCGCCCTGGACTCCGCACGTGACGCCCACGCCGACGGCCCCCCCCCCGCGCCGCCGCGAGGCGGGCCGGAGGGGCCGTCGGAGAGCAGGGCGGTGCCGACGGAGCGTCCGTCGGCCCCGAACGCCCGCTCAGGCGTCGATGACCACGGCCATCACCGCGGGCTCGCGGCGGTAGGTGCGGCGCAGGTGGGTGCTGACGGTCTCGACGACGATCTCCTCGATCTTCGCGATGTCGTCGATGCCGTCGGTCCTGGTCTGGACGAGGGCCTTCTCGACCTGCGCGGCAGCTCCCTGGAAGGTCTTCTTGTCGTGGACGAAACCCTTGGTGAGGAACTCGACCGGCTCGACCGGCTTGTGGGTCTTCGGGTCGATCAGCGCGACCACGGTGACCACGCCGCCGCCGGAGAGCAGCCGGCGCTCGGCGAGGGTGTCCTCGGTGGCGGCGCCGATGGTCTGCCCGTCGACGTACACGAGCCCGGCCTCGACCTTGCCGGAGATCTTCGCCTGGCCGGCGATGAGGTCGACGGTCACGCCGTCCTGCGCGATGACCACGTTCTTCTCCGGCACACCCGTCTTGCGGGCCAGCTCGGCGTTGGCGTGGAGGTGCTTGGACTCGCCGTGCACCGGCATGACGTTCTTCGGCTTCACGATGTTGTAGCAGTACACGAGCTCGCCGGCGCTCGCGTGACCGGAGACGTGGACCTTCGCGTTGCCCTTGTGGACGATGTTCGCGCCGAGGTCGGTGAGCTTGTTGATGATCCCGTAGATCGCGTTCTCGTTGCCGGGGATCAGCGAGGAGGCCATAAGCACCGTGTCGCCCTCGCCCACCTGGATCTGGTGGTCGCCGTTGGCCATGCGGGCCAGCGCCGCCATCGGCTCACCCTGGGAGCCGGTGCAGATCAGGGTGACCTTGTGGTCGGGCATCGACTGGATCTTGCGGAAGTCGACGACGAGTCCCTTGGGGATGTCGAGGTAGTCGAGGTCGCTCGCGATCTTCATGTTGCGCACCATGGAGCGGCCGACGAAGGCGACCTTGCGGCCGGCGGCGTGCGCGGCGTCGAGCACCTGCTGGATGCGGTGCACGTGGCTGGCGAAGCTCGAGACGATGATGCGGCGCGGCGAGGTGGCGAACACCCGGTCGATCGCGGGGGTGAGATCCCGCTCGCTCATGGTGAAGCCGGGGACCTCGGCGTTGGTGGAGTCGGTGAGGAAGAGGTCCACACCCTCCTCGCCGAGGCGCGCGAAGGCCCGCAGGTCGGTGATGCGGCCGTCGAGCGGGAACTGGTCCATCTTGAAGTCGCCGGTGCACAGCACGGTCCCGGCCTTGGTGCGGATGGCGACCGCGAGGCTGTCCGGGATGGAGTGGTTCACAGCCACGAACTCGAGGTCGAAGACCCCGGCGCGGTGCTTCTGCCCCGCCTCGACCTGCACGGTCTTGGGGGTGATGCGGTGCTCCTTGAGCTTCGCGGTGAGGAAGGCGAGAGTCAGCTCGGAGCCGATCAGCGGGATGTCCGCGCGCTCCTTAAGCAGGTACGGGACACCGCCGATGTGGTCCTCGTGGCCGTGGGTGAGGACGATGCACTCGATGTCCTGGAGGCGGTCGCGGATCGAGGTGAAGTCCGGGAGGATCACGTCGATGCCGGGCTGGTGCTCCTCGGGGAAGAGCACGCCGCAGTCGACGATCATCAGCTTGCCGGCGTGCTCGAACACCGTCATGTTGCGGCCGACCTCGCCGAGGCCGCCGAGCGGGGTGATGCGCATGCCGTTCTTCGGCAGGCGCGGCGGAGCGGAGAGCTTGGTGCGGGGGGAGGGCATGGAGGAGGTTTCCTTCGACGGAGGGACAGGGACAGAGGTCTGTGGTGGAGCGCGCGGGTTCGGGTCCCGCTGCGGCGTCCGTCCCTTCAACGTACGGGGTCTCGGCGCAGATCCCGCGTTCTGGGCCGGAACCGACACGAGAATCACCTTTCGCGCCGCGGATCTGCCACCATGGCGGCGGCCGCGGGCCGGGGAGACACCCCGCGCCGCCGCGACGGGAAGGGCGTGAGGCAGTGGGAGCACGACGCACCGGAGGGTCCGTTCCGGGGGCGGGGAACGGCGGACCGGCCGACGGGGGCGCCGGGCCGGTCGCGCCCGGTTCCGGCGGCGCTGGCTCCGGCTCCGCCGCGGCCGACGGGGGCGCCCGCCCGCTCCTGACCCGCGCACTCCTATCCCGCCGGGCGCTCGCCCGCACGGCCGTCGCGATCGCGGCCGTCCCCGTCCTGCCCGCCCTCGCGGCCTGCACGGACGCCGACGAGGCGGGCATCGTCTTCGTCGCCGACCCGACCCCGTCGGCCGTCCTCCCCGCCGCCTCCCCCGCCGCGACCGCGCTCTCGCTGAGCGCCCTGCTGGTCGAGTCCGCGGAGGTGGTGGCCCTGGCCCCCACCGAGGCGGCCGACGCCCTCGCTGCGCTCATCGGCCCCGCGCAGGTGCCGCTGCTCGTCGGCCCCGACGGGGAGATCACGGAGGAGCAGGTGGGCGAGGAGCTGGACCGGCTCGGCGCGCGCACCCTGCTGATCCCCGCGGGCCAGGATGCCGGCGCACTCGGTGAGGGCCGGGACATCCTCGAGGTAAACCTCGCCGCGGAGGATCCCTCCGCCGACTTGCCGACGGTCACCGTCGGCGCCGCCCCCGAACGACTCACCCTGCTGCTGGACCCGGAGCAGGCCCTGCCCGCCGCGCCGGTCGCGTCGGCCCTGGTCACCGCCGCCGGCGGGACCGTCGCCCAGGTGCCCGGCGGCCAGCTGGGCCGGAGCGCCGACTCCGTCGCCGTGGCGCGAACCGCCGCCGGCGAGGATCCGACGACGGGCGTGCTCGCCCTCGGCGAGAGCTTCGGCGCGACCGACTCCCTCGCCGCCGCACTCGAGCACGCCGCGACGACCCCGGAGCTGCCGGGCGGAGGGCAGATCGCCTTCCCCGGTCGGCGGATGATCGCGGCCTACGGCTCCCCCGGCGTGCCCTCGCTGGGGATCCTCGGCGAGCAGGGGCTCGAGGAGACGATCGCCCGCACGCAGCAGCTCGCCGCCGACTACCAGGGACTCACCGACGAGCTGGTGATCCCCGCCTTCGAGATCATCGCGACGATCGCCGCGGACACCCCCGGCGGCGACGGCGACTACTCGCGGGAGCTCTCCGTGGACTCGCTGCGGGAATGGGTCGACGCGGCGGGCGAGGCCGGGGTGTACGTGGTGCTGGATCTCCAGCCCGGCACCACCGACTTCCTCACCCAGGCGAAGCGCTACGAGGAGCTGCTGCTCGAGCCGCACGTGGGCCTCGCGCTGGACTCCGAGTGGCGGCTGAAGCCCGGCCAGAAGCACCTCGAGCAGATCGGCTCGGTCGGCGGCGCGGAGGTGAACTCGGTGGTCACGTGGCTGGCGGACCTCACCGCCGAGCACGGCCTGCCGCAGAAGCTGCTGATCCTGCACCAGTTCACGCTGCGGATGATCACCGAGCGGGAGACGATCGACACCTCCCGCGCCGAGCTCGCGATCACCCTCCACGCCGACGGTCACGGCGCGCCCGGCGACAAGCTCGCCACCTGGAACGCCCTCCAGCAGGGCCTGCCGGAGGGGATCTTCATGGCGTGGAAGAACTTCTACGACGAGGACTCCCCCACCTTCACGCCCGAGGAGACCTACGCCGTCGAACCGCGGCCCTGGTTCGTGTCGTACCAGTGAGGTGACACGGCGGCGCCGGCCGCCCGCAACGGGGCGACCGGCGGCGCCTGCTGCGCGAGCAGGTGTCAGCCCCCGACGGACCCGCCCTCGAGCAGGGCGTCGAGCTTCTCGTAGCCCTCGTTCACGCCGACCTCCATGCCGCTCTCGAGCATCGCGGCGCGCCCCTCAAAGGAGTCGAGCAGCGACGTGCTGTGCATGCGAGTCCAGCCGTCGCCGAGATCCTCGAAGGTCATCGTGTCCAGGGAGACGCCGTCGGGCCAGCCGTCGAAGGTGAAGGTCTGCACGAGGCGGTCCTCGCGGACCTCGTGGAAGCAGCCGTGGAAGGAGTACTCCTCCTCGGTCGCGCGGTCGATGGTGGTGAAGGCCCAGGAACCGCCGGTGCGAGCATCCCAGTGGTCGATGCGGGTGTCGAGGCTCTTGGGTCCGCACCATCGCGAGTAGATCTCGGGGTTGGTGTGGGCGCGGAAGAGCTGCGCGGCACTCGCCCGGAAGTCCCGGGTGATGCGGATGAGGGGCAGCTCGGGGTCGGCCTCGATGGCGGCGGTGGTGAGGCGGTCGGTGGTGGTCATGACGGGGTCTCCTCGGTGTCGGTGCTGCTGAGCTCCGCCAGCGCCTCGTCGAGCCGGGACATCCGGGCCTCGGCAGCGATGCGATGGCGGTCGATCCAGGCGGTCAGCTCCCCGAGCACCTCGGCGTGAAGGTGGACGGGGCGCCGTTGGGCGTCGCGCCGGCGGGTGACCAGGCCGGCGGATTCGAGGACCGCGAGGTGCTTGCTCACGGCCTGCAGCGAGATGTCATAGGGAGCGGCGAGCTCGCCCACGGTGGCGTCACCGAGGGTCAGGCGGGAGACGAGATCCCGCCGCGTGGGGTCGGCGAGGGCGGCGAAGGCCTTCGAGAGATCGTCGGCGTCCATCACCCTCCGCTCCTCAACCAGCTGGTTGATAACCGGGACGCTACGCCCCGTAAACAGGGTCGTCAACCCCTCGGTTGACAAAGATTCTGCGGTCTCGGACGCCCGCGCGGCGGGTCGAAGGCGCGGCGCGCCCCGTCGGCCCCTCCCCCGCGCACGACGACGGGCCGGCACCCCGGGGATCCCTCCCCGAGGTGCCGGCCCGTCGGCCGTTCGGCCCGTCGGCCGCAGCCTGCGCCTCAGCCGAGCTGCAGCTGCACCGTCGCCACGGAATGCGGCGGCAGGGTCACCTCGAGCCCGGCCGGGTGCTCGCGCACGTCTGTGAGCGGCGCGGGCGCGACGGCCTCGGGCTGCTCGGGGGTGTTGTGCGCGGCGGTCGTGGCGCCGGTGAGCACGGTCGCCGTGTGGCCCACGACCTCGCGGCCGCGCAGGTCCAGGACGAGGGTGCGGGGCTCGGCGGCGTCGAGGTTCGACAGCGAGATCAGCGCGGTGCCCTCCTCGGCGCGCAGCGAGGCGGAGGCGGAGATGCGGGGCAGCACCCGGCCGTCGACCACCTCGGACTCCTCGGGCAGGAGCACGTGGGCGTCGAGCGCGGCGGCGTCCTGGTGCCCGGCGTTCATGGCGAACACATGGTAGGTCGGGGTGAGGACGAGCGCGCCGGTCTCCGGGTCGGTGAGGATCATCGCCTGCAGCACGTTCACGGTCTGCGCGATGTTCGCCATGATCAGACGGTCCGCGTGACGGTGGAAGCCGTCGAAGTGGATCGCCGCGACCAGGGCGTCCCGCACGGTGTTCTGCTGGTACAGGAAGCCCGGGTTGGTGCCCGGCTCGACGTTCCACCAGGTGCCCCACTCGTCCAGGACCAGACCCACCTTGCGATGCGGGTCGTAGCGGTCCATGACGGTCGCATGGCGGGCCACATGCTCCTCCGCGCGGGCGGCGCGGGCGAGGGTCAGGTACCACTCGTCCTCGGTGAACTCGGTGGCCGAGCCCTTGTCCGACCACGGCCCCGACATCGTGTAGTAGTGCAGGGAGATGGCCTGGTAGGGGCCGGCCTTCCCGTCGGCGTGCTCGACGTTCGTGACCGCGCGCATGAGCGACTCGGTCCAGGCGAGGTCGCCGTCGGAGGCGCCGGCCGCGATCCGGGTGACCTCGTTCCCGGCGTGGTCGCGGACGAAGGTCGAGTACTGCCTGGCCAGTGCCGCGTAGTCCTCGGCGCGCATGTTCCCACCGCAGCCCCAGGACTCGTTGCCGATCCCGAAGAACGGCACCTTCCACGGCTCGTCCCGACCGTTCGCCCGGCGCAGCGCCGCCATCGGCGAGTCATCCGCCCGGGTCAGGT
This sequence comes from Brachybacterium sp. J144, assembly GCF_036321705.1. NCBI lineage: Bacteria > Bacillati > Actinomycetota > Actinomycetes > Micrococcales > Dermabacteraceae > Brachybacterium > Brachybacterium sp. J144. Next base: position 36,286 of record NZ_JAZDCG010000020.1, on the reverse strand, counting down.
ACTCGATCCACTCGCTCATCTCCTGCACCGTGCCCGAGCCGACGTTCCCGTTCACGTACGCCTCGGTGCCCAGCAGCTCGACGAGATCCAGGAACTCGTGGGTGCCGAAGGAGTTGTCCTCCACGACGTCGCCCCAGTGGGAGTTCACCATCCGCGGCCGCTGATCGCGCGGGCCGATGCCGTCCTTCCAGTGGTACTCATCGGCGAAGCAGCCGCCCGGCCAGCGCAGGTTCGGGATGTGCAGCGCCCGCAGCGCCGCCACCACGTCGTCCCGGATCCCCCGGGTGTTGGGAATCTCCGAGTCCTCGCCGACGAAGAACCCGCCGTAGATGCACCGACCCAGATGCTCGGCGAAATGGCCGTACAGATGCCGGGAGATCGTGGCGCCGGGCAGGTCCAGATCGACGACGACCCGTGCGGGTCCGGTGGTGCGGCGGGCGCTGGGTCCGGTGGACCCACCGGCGGGGGTGGTCAGCGCGGAGACGAGGTCGCTCGCGAGGGTGGGCGCGTTCTCGGTCATGAGGCGGATGCTCCAGTTCGGGGGTCGACGGGTCAGCGGCGGGCGAGGCGGACGAGGGACCAGGAGATCGCGGGGAGGGAGCCGACGAGCCGGCCGTCCTCGAGCGCGATCGAGTCGTTCGCCGCGGGGACCACGGTCTCCGGGGCGTCCCGGGTGTTGGCGGCGTAGGGGTCCTCGTGGTGCAGGGTGACGGCCTCGACCAGCTCGAGGTCGCCGAAGGAGGAGAGGTCGGCGTCGAGGGCGAGCTCCTCGTCGGCCCCGCGGTTCACGACGAACACGCTGAGCGCACCGGACTCCTCGTCCCAGGTGGCGACGGCGTCGCCCGAGGCGCTGCTGCCGAAGCGCGGGTTCTCGAAGCGCGGCGAGCTGAGGCGCACATCGAGCACCTCGCCGCGGGCGTGCGCGGAAGTGAGGGCGAAGGGATGGAAGGTGGTCTGCTTCCAGGCGTCCCCGCCGGGGGCGGTCATGATCGGGGCGATCACGTTGACCAGCTGGGCGAGGGAGGCGGAGGCGACGCGGTCGCTGTGGCGCAGCAGGGAGATCAGCAGGTTGCCGAAGACCACCGCGTCCATCGCGTTGTAGGTGTCCTCGAGCAGCACCGGAGCGACGGGCCAGTCATCGCCGCTCGGCGGGCGGGACTCGGCACGGTGCTGGTACCAGATGTTCCACTCGTCGAAGCTGATCATGATCCGCTTCTCGCGCTTGAGCTTCGCGCGCACGTGATCGGCGGTCGCGACGACGGAGTCGATGAAGTGGTCCATGTCGTCGGCCGATGCGAGGAAGGAGGCCTGGTCGCCGTCCTTCTCCGAGTAGTAGGCGTGGGCGGAGATCATGTCGACGAGGTCGTAGGACTCCGTCAGGACGGTGTTCTCCCAGGCCGCGAAGGTCTCCATGGAGGAGCTGGAGGAGCCGCAGGCGATGAGCTCGAGCTCCGGATCCTCCTGCTTCATCAGCCGGGCCGCCTCGGTGGCGATGCGGGCGTACTCCTCGGCGGTCTTGTGACCGGCCTGCCACGGGCCGTCCATCTCGTTGCCGAGGCACCACATGCGGATGCCGTAGGGCTCCTCGTGACCGTTCTCGGCGCGCTGGTCGGACAGGGCGATGCCGGTGGGGGCGTTCGCGTACTGCAGGACGTCGAGGGCCTCCTCGATGCCGCGGGTGCCGAGGTTCACGGCGTACATCGGCTCGACCTCAGCCTTCTTCGCCCAGGCCATGAACTCGTCGAGGCCCACGGTGTTCGGCTCGGTGGAGTGCCAGGCGAGGTCGTGGCGGGCGGGGCGCTCCTCGACGGGGCCGACGCCGTCCTCCCAGCGGTAGCCGGAGACGAAGTTGCCGCCCGGGTAGCGCACCGAGCTCACGCCGAGCTCACGGGTGAGGGCGAGGACGTCCGCACGGAAGCCGTCGGCGTCGGCGCTCGGGTGCTCGGGCTCGTAGATGCCGGTGTAGACGCACCGGCCCAGGTGCTCGACGAAGGCGCCGAAGGTGCGGCGGCGCACCGGGGCGACGCGGAAGGCGGGGTTCAGGGTGAGGGCGAGGGTCGAGGCCACAGTGAGGATCCTTCGGGGGCGGGGCCGGGTCGCGACGATGCGACGGACCGGGCCGGGCGGGGCTGAGCGGTGTGGGCGCTGCTGAGTAGACGCTGCAATCCAAGTTCTACAACGTTGCAAACAAGCCTGTCACAGGGCGGGCGGCGAGTCAACGGACATTCTCCCCTCGTCCACCGACCCCCGCGGCGAGAACCCCCACAGACTTGGGCTAATTCGGGCCGAATTCCCCCAAGTCTGCCGGGGTTTCGGGCGCCGCACCCCGCCGAGCGACGTGACCTCGGCCCGGCGCCCGCCACCGCTCCCCCGTCGGTGCGAGAATCATCGCCATGACTCCCCCCGCCCCGCCGACCGGTCGGCACCGCCCGCCGCGGCTGCGCGACGTCGCCGAGCTGGCCGGGGTGTCGATCAAGACGGTCTCCAACGTCGTCAACGACTACCCCCACGTGAAGCCCGAGACCCGCGAGCGGGTGCAGGCCGCCATCGCGCAGGTGGGCTACCGCCCGCAGGTCGCCGCGCAGCAGCTGCGCACCGGGTCGTCGGGGATGATCACGCTCGCGCTGCCGTCGCTGACCTTCACCTACTTCTCCGACATCGCGCAGGCCTTCATCGAGGCGGCCCAGCGGCGGCGGCTGACGATCATCGTGCACACCACGGAGGGCGGCCCCGAGGCGGAGCGCACCGTGCTGCAGGGCTTCGAGCGCGTGCTCGGCGACGGCGTCATCTTCAACCCGCTGCACCTGTGGGAGGAGGAGCTGGCGCGCATGGATCACACCAGCCAGCCCACCGTGTTCATCGGCGAGCACCTGCCGGAGGCGCTGCCGCGTGGGTCGGACTACGTCCGCATCGACAACGAGGCGGCCTCCTTCGACGCGACCTCGCACCTGATCGCGCAGGGCCGCACGCAGCTCGGCTTCCTCGGCGCGATCACCTCGCCCCACGGCGAGCAGCCGCACAGCTCCGGCACGCTGCGTCGGGCGGGATTCAAGCGGGCGCTGCGCGAGCACGGCATGGACCCCGCCTCCGCCGTGCTGCAGGAGGTGCGGGACTGGCATCGCCAGGACGGCTTCGACGGGATGGCGGCGCTCCTCGAGCGCATGCCCGACGTCGACGGGGTGGTGTGCGCGAACGACGACCTCGCGATCGGCGTGCTCGCGAGGCTGCGTCGGGTGGGGCGGCGCGTGCCCGAGGACGTCGCCGTGATCGGCTACGACGACACCCCCGACGCCCCCTTCACCTCCCCGTCGCTGTCCACCATCTCCCCCGACAAGCAGCAGCTCGCCGCCACCGTGCTCGACCTGATCACCGAGCGGATCGCGGGCTACGACGGCCCGCCCCGGACCGTGGACGTGCCCTACACGCTGGTCACGCGCGACTCGACCGCCGTCGGCCGCCGCGCGCAGACCACCTCCGAGCCGACCTCCGTCGACCCGATCGTCTCCGACCGGCCCGACTCCGAGACAACCGCCCCCGACCCGTCCGCCGTCGACCTCGAGGAGCTCCCCCGGTGACCACCATCCCCACCCCCTACGAGGACCTGTTGCGCGAGGTGCTCGAGACCGGCGCCGCGAAGGGCGACCGAACCGGCACCGGCACCCGCAGCCTCTTCGGTCGGCAGATCCGCTATGACCTCTCTCAGGGTTTCCCGCTGCTGACCACCAAGCGGGTGCACACCCGGTCGGTGTTCCTCGAGCTGCTGTGGTTCCTGCGCGGCGACACCAACGTGCGCTGGCTCCAGGAGCGCGGGGTGACGATCTGGGACGAGTGGGCCGACGAGAACGGCGACCTCGGCCCGGTCTACGGGGCGCAGTGGCGCTCGTGGCCCACGCCCGACGGCGGCGTGATCGACCAGATCACCGACGTCGTCGAGCAGATCCGCACGAACCCCGACTCGCGGCGCCTGATCGTCTCCGCCTGGAACCCGGCCGACATCCCCCGCATGGCGCTCGCCCCCTGCCACGCCCTGTTCCAGTTCGAGGTGCACGACGGGAAGCTGTCCTGCCAGCTGTACCAGCGCAGCGCCGACCTGCTCCTCGGCGTCCCGTTCAACATCGCGAGCTACGCGCTGCTGACCCACATGGTCGCCCAGCAGACGGATCTCGAGGTCGGTGACTTCGTGTGGACCGGCGGGGACTGCCACATCTACGACAACCACGTCGAGCAGGTCGAGCGGCAGCTCGCGCGGGAGCCGTTCCCGTACCCGACGCTGCGGCTGAACCGCCGGCCCGCCTCGATCCTCGAGTACGAGCTCGAGGACATCGAGATCGTGGGCTACCAGCACCATCCGGGCATCAAGGCGCCGGTGGCGGTGTGAGCACGGCCGACGGGGTGGGCGCGGTGGACGGCGGCGCGGATGTCCGTGCGGCAGGCGGTGCGGCATCTGGCGATGTCGCGGGGGAGGCGCCGGGGATCGGGATGATCTGGGCGCAGGCCCGCGGCGGCGTGATCGGCGCCGGCGGCACGATGCCCTGGCACCTGCCGGAGGACCTGAAGCACTTCCGCCGCACCACCTCCGGCAGCCCCGTCGTCATGGGGCGCCGCACCTGGGACTCCTTCCCCCCGCGCTTCCGCCCCCTGCCCGGACGCACCAACATCGTCATCACCCGCGACGACGACCTCGAGCTGCCCGGCGCCGTGCGCGCCCGCTCGCTGCCCGAGGCGCTCGAGCTCGCGGCGAGCGAGGCCGGCCCCGGGGTGACCACCTGGGTGATCGGCGGCGGCACGATCTACGCCGCGGCGATGGAGGTCGCGGAGGTCCTGGTGGTCACCGAGATCGACCTCGAGGTCGCCGGCGACACCCTCGCCCCCGCGATCCCCGCCGACTTCCGCCTGGCGGGGACGGATCCCGCGGAGGGCTGGCACGAATCGGCCGACGGGCTGCGCTTCCGAGTCCTCACCTACCTGCGCTGAGCGCGCCCGGCCCGGCCACACCCCACGCCGGCGATCACCGCGGCCCCGGTCGTACCGCCTGCGCCTGCCCGCGGCCCCTCACCGTGCTCCTCGGCGCATGAGGGAGCATGTTCACCGGAACATGCTCCCTCAGGAGCCGCTACTCACTAGTAACCGCGTGTGGGGGGAATGGTCAGGCCCCGGCGATGCCCGTCGTCGAGATGCCCTTGATGATCTGGCGCTGGAAGAACAGGAACACCACGATCAGCGGCAGCGCCGCGAGCATCGCCTGAGCCATGTTCTGCGCGTACTGGATGCCGTAGGCGCTGATCACGGTCTGCAGACCAGTGGGCAGGGTCATCAGGCTCGCGTCGTTGACCACGATGAACGGCCACAGGAAGTTGTTCCAGGCCCCGATGAACACGAAGATCGAGACCGCGCCGAGGATCGGCCGCGAGAGCGGCAGCACGATGCTGAGCAGGATCTTCAGCCGGCTCGCGCCGTCCATCAGCGCGGCCTCCTCCAGCTCCCGCGGGATCTGGTCGAAGAACTTCATCAGGATGAACACCATCGGTGCCGCGACCACCTGCGGCAGGATGATCCCCCAGTAGGTGTCGACGAGGTTCAGCCCCAGCATCAGGTGGAACAGCGGGACGATGAGGATCTGCCCCGGGATCATGATCGATCCGACGATCAGGGCGATGATCGCCTTCCGCCCCGCGAACTCCATGCGGCTGAGCGCATAGCCGGCCAGCGCCGAGATCACGACGGTGATGATCGTGACCGCGGTCGAGGTGATGAGGCTGTTCCACGCCCATCGCGGCACCTGGCCCGAGGTCAGCACGGTGAGGTAGGCGTCGAGGGTGAAGCCGTTCTCGGGGATGATCGTCACCGGCATCGCGGCGGCCTCGGCCTCGGTCTTGAACGAGGTCAGCGCCGCCCACAGCACGGGCACGAGCCAGAGCAGGGCGAGGACCGCGAGGATCACGAAGGCGACCACGCGCGCGGGGTCGGTCCGGCGTCGGCGTCGGCCCCCATCGGCCGCACCCGGGCGGGCGCTCGCGCCCCCGGTCGAGCCCGAGCGGGAGCCGACAGTGGCGTCGGCCGTGGGACTGGTGGGGTTCGCGGCGCTCATGCCTTCACGCTCCGTCGGCTCGAGATGACCATGTACGCGATGGAGATCGCGATGATCAGGAAGAAGAAGATGTAGGAGATCGCCGAGGCGTAGCCCAGCCGGTAGCCGGTGAAGCCGACCTCGTAGATGTACAGCAGCACCGGGCGGGTCGAGCCGCCGGGACCGCCGCCGGTCATCTGGTAGATCTGGTCGAAGACCTTCAGCGAGGCGAGCAGCTGCAGCACGAGCACCAGCACGGTCGTGGGCGCGAGCTGCGGCAGGGTGATGGAGAGGAACTTCCGCCAGCGACCGGCGCCGTCGAGCGACGCCGCCTCGTAGAGCTGGTCGGGGATGTTCTGCAGCGCGGCGAGGTACAGCAGGAAGTTGAAGCCGATCGTCCACCACACGGTGGTCATCACGACGGCGATCATCGCGGTGTTCGGATCCTGCAGCCATGCGGGCCCCGCGATCCCGAACCAGCCCAGCACCGTGTTCACAAGTCCCAGCTGCGGGTTGTACATCCAGTTCCAGAACTTCGACACGACGGTCGAGGCCAGCAGGAACGGCAGGAAGAACGCGAGCCGCCAGAACCACTGGCCCGGCAGGCCGATGTTCACCAGGATCGCGAGGCCCATGGCGATGAGCACGAGCGGGATGGTGGACAGGACCGTGAACCAGGCGGTGTTGCCGAGCGAGGTCCACACGTTCGGGTCGCTGAGCGCCTCGGTCCAGTTCGCGAGGCCGACGAAGCCGGTGTTGGTGCCGGCGAGGCTGGTGCCGGTGAAGCTCATCCACAGGCCGTAGATCGTGGGCCAGATGAGGAACAGGCCGAACGCGGCGAGGAAGGGCAGGCAGTAGATCCAGCCGCGCAGGTTCTCGGCGCGGCGGCGTCGGCGGCGGCTCTCGGAACGGTCTGCTCCGCCGGCGGCGGCCGACGGGGGCTGGGCGATGGGGGCGGGCTGGGCGGCGCGGGGACCGCTGGGAGCGGTCAGGCCGTCGGCGGTGGTCATCTCTCGTCTCCTTCGACGGGGCCGGTCACATCGGGCTCGGCTTGGCGAGCAGGTCGTTGATGCGGGCGACGAAGGCGTTCCAGCCCTCGAGGGGGTCGGTGCGCCGCGCCCACACGTTCTGCATGTCGTTGCCGAAGTAGGTGTGGAAGTCGCTGCCCGATCCGGTGAACCAGGCGGGCGGGTCGTAGACCAGGTGGTCGATCGCGTCGGCGTAGTGGGACTGCGGCACGAGGTCCGCATAGCCGGGGTCCTCGAGCACCGGTGCGTAGGCGGGGATGTGGCCCGCCCCGGCCCAGGCGAGGGAGTTCTGGAGCAGGTGGGCGACGAGGCCGTGGACGGCGCGACGACGCTCGGGATCGGGATCGCTCTGGTGCGGGAGCACGAAGGAGTGGGAGTCGGCGTAGGCGGTCGGATCGCCGAACACGCCGGGGATCACCGTCATGTCGAAGGGCAGCCCCTCGTTCTTGTAGCTGCCGGTCTCCCAGACGCCGCCGTAGAACGCGCCGCTGCCGCCGGTGGCGAACTCGGAGATGGCGGTGCCGCCGTCGTGGCCGGGGTTGCCGACCTCGCCGTCGATCAGGGAGAGGATCCACTCGATCGCCTCGACGACCAGCTCCTCCTGGTAGCCCATGGTGCCGCCGACGGGCAGGTCGATCGTGCCGCCGAGCTGCGTGTAGTAGGTCGAGAACATGCGCCACTGGTTGGAGCCGTCGCCGAGATAACCCCAGCTGAGCCCGTAGCCGCTGGGGGCCTTCGCCCCGAGCTCGAGGGCGAGGGCGCGGAAGTCCTCGGGGGTGTTGGTGGGCAGCAGCAGGCCGTCGCTGCCGAGCACCCCCGCCGCCTCGGCGATCTCGGTGTTGTAGTAGAGGACGAAGGGGTGCGAGTCGAGCGCGATGCAGGTCAGCGTGCCGTCCACGACCATCTTCTCCCAGATCAGCTCCGGGAAGTCCTCCTGGTGGACGCCGAACTCGCCGAGCAGGTCGAGGTCCCACTCGTCGAGCAGGCCGCCCGGGGCGTAGCCGGGGACGCGCGCGGCGTGCATGACGGCAAGGTCGGGGGCGCGGCCGCCCGCCGAGGCCATCGCGAGCTTCGTGTAGTACGGGGCGCCCCAGCCGAGCACAGTCTGCTGCACGCGGGCGGCGCCGTCGGTGGCCATGTAGCCGTCGATCAGCTCGCTCATGGTGACGCCGTCCGGGCCGGAGAGCAGGTGCCAGTAGGCGATGTCCTCGGTGCCGCGGGCGCTCGCGCCGGAGCAGGCCGCGAGGCTGCCGGCCGCGCCCAGGGCACCGATCCCGCCGAGGCCCTTGAGGAGGGTGCGGCGGGTGGGGCTGGGGGCGGGATTGGTCCTGGCGGGTGTGGTCCCGGCGGGGGTTCCGCCCGGGATGGGGATCGAGCCCGGGGCTGGGGTCCCGGGGCGTGGGGATGTCGGCGTCATGCGGTCCACCTCTTCGTGGTCGGGGCCGGCTCGCACCCTGTGTGGCGCGGGGGCGTCCGATCGTCGTCCGTCTGCTGACCCAGAAATTACATCGTTGCAAAGTGGCGGTCAACACACCGAGGTCCCAGGCGGGCAACCCCGCGCCGCGCCGCAAACACCCGCGGTGCCGCTACCGCCCGGTAGGCACCCGCCTCACCCCAGCCCCTCCCCCGACTGCCCGGGGGCGCCGAGGCGGGCGCGGTCCGTCGGATACATGGCGGTGAGCAGCGCATGGGCGCGTCGACCCTCGACGGATCTAGGCAGCTGGGAGTACTCGGCGAACAGCGCCATCACGCGATCCCAGAATTCGGCGGCCTGCGCGTCGTCGATCCAGGCGTAGCGGACCAGGCCGCGCAGGTCGTCGTCCCGCACCGCATCCTCGGCCTCGCGCGCGGCGGCCTCGAAGAGCCCCGGCGCCTCCGGGCGCGGAGGGACGCGGACGTTCCCCACGGAGAAGAGCCCGGCGCTGCGGCCGTCTTACAACTCCTCGCGCCCGCGGACCCGCCGGGTGCGCACGACCTTCAACGCTCCGACGTCGTGCAGGACGCCCACGTGGTAGGCGATGCTGCTCTGCGGTCGGCCGACCCTACCCCGGGTCCCGGGCAGGACAGCGAGGACGCGAGATGACACCCCGGAACAGCCACGGCCGCACGGCGCACCGATGACCACCCCCGAGACCCCGAGCACCTGGACGGTGCGCCCCCTCGACGGCGACACCTGGGACGACTTCGCCGAGCTGGTCGAGCGCAACGGCGGCGTGTTCGGCGGATGCTGGTGCACGGGGCACCACGCGACGGCCGACGGCACGTCATTCCAGGAGATCCGCGGCCTCGACAAGCGCGCCGCGACGGAGGAGCTGGTGCGCGCGGGCCGAGCCCATGCCGCCCTGGTCCACGACGACCAGGGCGTCGCCCAGGGCTGGACCAGGTTCGGGCGGCGCGACGGGGTCGCGCGGGCGGGCCTCGCCGGGGCGCTCGAGATGATCGCGGCTGACCAGGGCGGCACCGTCGAGTCGATCCCCGAGATTGTCAGATCGTCACCGGCCGCACCGCGCACAGCCGCTCCTGTTCCAGGCCTCGGTCGAACTGTTCGGGGAGCACGGATTCCACCCCGTGAGGCAGCTCGGCAAATGGGCCTGGCTGGTCCGCCGCACCGTGCCCGCGGCGGGCTCGAACTAGGTAGCGGCGTCTGGGGGAGCGTGTTCCCGCGAATATGCTTCCCCAGACGCCGCTACTCACCGGCAATCCGGCCGGGCGGGCCGGGGCGGGGCACCCCGGCGTCGGCCCTCACGCCCCGACGGCCGAGCGCTTCTTGTTGTAGACGTCGAAGGCGACGGCGAGCACGAGGACCACGCCGCGGACCACCGACTGGGTCGACTGGTCGATGCCCATGATCTGCATGCCGTTCGACATGACCGCCATGATCAGGCCGCCGATGATGGCGCCCTGCACCTTGCCGATGCCGCCCGTGACCGCGGCGCCGCCGATGAAGGCCGCGGCGATCGCGTCGAGCTCGAACATGTTGCCGGCGCCCGGCTGCGCGCTGTTGGAGCGGGCCGAGTAGACGATGCCGGCGACCGCGGAGAGCAGGCCCATGTTCACGAACAGGAGCATGTTCACGCGCTTGGTGTTCACGCCGGAGAGCTTCGCGGCCTGCAGGTTGCCGCCCATCGCGTAGATGTGCCGGCCGAAGATCGTGCGCTGGCTGATGAACCCGTAGATCAGGATCAGGGCCGCGAGCAGGATCAGCACCACGGGGAGTCCGCGGCTGTGGGCCAGCTGCCAGGCGAACGCCATGACCACGAGCGCGACCGCGGCGTTCTTCAGCCAGAACAGCCACTGCGCCTCGACCTGCTGCTTGTACTTGAGCTTCGCGAGCCGGCCGCGGAATTGCTGCACCGCGAACACGACCACCAGGGCGGCGGCCAGGATCAGGGTGAACGCGTCGTAGCCGTAGCCGCCGAGGAGCCCGTTGAGGAAGCCGCCCGCGATGTACTTGTACTGCTCCGGGAACGGGGACAGCGACACGTTGCCGAGCACCTGCATCGTCAGGCCGCGGAAGATGAGCATGCCCGCGAGCGTCACGATGAAGGCGGGGATGCCGACGTACGCGACCCAGAAGCCCTGCCACAGCCCGACCAGGATGCCGGTGCCGAGCGCCGCGAAGACGCCCAGCCACCAGGGCATGCCGTTCTGGATCACGACCACGGCAGCGACCGCGCCGGTAAGCGCGACCACCGAGCCGATGGACAGGTCGATGTGCCCGGCGACGATGATCAGCAGCATGCCGATCGCGAGGATCAGGATGTACGAGTACTGCAGCACCAGGTTCGTGAGGTTGCCGGGGCTGAGCAGCTTGCCCCCGGTGAGGATGGTGAACAGCAGGATGATCGCGACGAACGCGATGTAGATGCCGCTCGAGCGCATGTTGCGCGTGAGCAGCTCCTTGATGTCAGACGTTCCGGCCATGAGGCGACCTCACTCCTTCTCCATGGTCATGAGCTCCATGAGGTGCTCCTGCGTGGCGTCCTGGGCGGCGACCTCTCCGGTGATGCGGCCCGCGGACAGCGTGTAGATGCGATCGGACAGCCCCATCACCTCGGGCAGCTCCGAGGAGATGACGATGATCGCCTTGCCCGCGGCGGCGAGCTCGTTGATGATCGTGTAGATCTCGAACTTGGCGCCGACGTCGACGCCGCGCGTCGGCTCGTCGAGGATCAGCACGTCGGGCTCCGTGAACAGCCACTTGCTGAGCACGACCTTCTGCTGGTTGCCGCCCGAGAGCTTGCCGACCAGCGACATCACCGTCGGCGTCTTGATGTTGAGCGAGGAGCGGTAGCGCTCGGCGACCGCGATCTCCTCGTTGCCGTTGATCCAGCCGCCGGTCGTGACCTTCGGCAGGGCGGCCGCGGTGATGTTGGTGCGGATGTCCTGGATCAGGTTCAGCCCGTACTGCTTGCGGTCCTCGGACACGTACGCGATGCCGTGGCGGATCGCCTCGCGCACGGAGGTCATCCGCACCGCCCGGCCGCGGACGTAGGCCGTGCCGGTGATGTCGCGACCGTAGGAGTGGCCGAAGACGCTCATGGCGAGCTCGGTGCGACCGGCGCCCATGAGCCCGGCGATGCCGACGACCTCACCCGCGCGCACGTTGAGCGACGCGCCGTCGACGACGACACGGCCCGACTGGGTCGGGTGGTCGACGTGCCAGTCCTCGATCCGCAGCACCTCCTCGCCGATCTCGACGTCACGCTCCGGGTAGAGGTTGTCGATGTCGCGGCCGACCATGCCCTTGATGAGGCTCGGGATGAGGGTGCGCCGCTGGTCGTCGGGCACGTGCATGTCGATCGACTCGATCGTCGAGCCGTCGCGGATGATCGTCGTGGAGTCGGCGACGGCGGTGATCTCGCCGAGCTTGTGGCTGATGATGATGCTGGTGACGCCCTGGTCGCGGAGCCCGCGGATGAGCCCGAGCAGGTGCTCGGAGTCGTCGTCGTTCAACGCGGCGGTGGGCTCGTCGAGGATCAGCAGGCTCACGTTCTTCGAGAGCGCCTTCGCGATCTCGACGAGCTGCTGCTTGCCGACGCCGAGCTGGCCGACGGGGGTCACCGGCTTCTCGGAGAGGCCGACGCGCTCGAGCAGCTCGGCCGCGCGCGCATTGGTCTCGTGCCAGCTGATCACGCCGCCGCGGGCCTGCTCGTTGCCGAGGAAGATGTTCTCGGCGATCGACAGGTGCGGCACCAGGGCGAGCTCCTGGTGGATGATCACGATGCCCTCGGCCTCGGAGTCGTTGATGCCGGAGAACGCGACCTCCCGGCCGCGGTAGACGATCTGCCCCTCGTAGCTGCCGGCCGGCTCGACGCCGGAGAGCACCTTCATCAGAGTCGACTTGCCGGCGCCGTTCTCGCCGCAGATCGCGTGGATCTCGCCCTCGCGCACGGTGAGGGTGACGTCCTTGAGCGCGGTGACGCCCGGGTACTTCTTGGTGATGCTCCTCATCTCGAGGATGGTGTCGTGCACGGGTCCCTCCTTCGGTCCCTCGCGGGCGGGCAGGCCACGGCCCGAGGGCCCCGGGGTGCTGGGCACCGCCGGGGCCCCGCGGGCCGGGTCCGCACCGCTCAGAGCTGGCCGGAGTCGACCTGCTCCTGCGTGTAGTACCCGGAGTCGACCATGATCTCCTCGTAGTTCGAGGCCAGGACCATCTGGACCTCGAGCAGGTACGACGGCACGACCTTCACGCCGTTGTCGTAGGTCTCGGTGTCGTTGGCCTCGGGCTCGCTGCCGTTCAGGAACGCCTCGGTCGCGACGATCGCCTGCTCGGCGAGGTTGCGGGTGTCCTTGAAGATGGTCGAGTGCTGGACGTCGTCGGCGATCAGCTTGATCGACGCGATCTCGGCGTCCTGGCCGGTCACGACGGGCAGCCCCTCGGAGAGGGTCGGGCCGAGGCCCGCGTTCTGCAGAGCGTTGATGATGCCGCGGGACAGCGGGTCCGCCGGGGCGAGGACGCCGTGCAGCTCCTCGCCGCCGTTGTAGTGGGTGGTCAGCAGGTTCTCCATGCGCTTCTGGGCGGTCTCCTGCTCCCAGCGCTGGGTGGCGGCCTGCTCGATGTCCATCTGCCCGGAGGGGACGGCGATCGTGCCCGCGTCGATGTAGGGCGTAAGGGTGTCGATCGCGCCCTGCCAGAACAGGTGGGCGTTGTTGTCGTCGAGCGAGCCGGCGAACAGCTCGATGTTCAGGGGGCCGGCGGGGGCGTCGGCCGCCTCCTCGAAGTTCTCGTCCAGCAGGCCGAGCCCGAAGAGCAGGGCGTTGGCCTGGTTCACGCCGACCTTGTAGTTGTCGAAGGTGACGTAGAAGCTGACGTTCTCGTTGTCGGTGAGCAGACGGTCGTAGGCGATGACCGGAATGTTCGCGGCGGCGGCCGCGTCCAGCTGGGCGGAGAGGGAGGCGCCGTCGATCGAGGCGATGAGCAGGGCGGCCACGCCGTTGCTGACCATCTGGTCGATCTGCTGCTGCTGGGTCGGGATGTCGTCGTCGGCGTACTGCATGTCGACGGTGAAGCCCTTGTCCTCCAGGCCCTTCTTGATGTTGTTGCCATCGGCGACCCAGCGCTCGTAGGTCTGGGTCGGCATGGCGACGCCGACGGTGAGGTCAGCGGGGTCGACCTCGCCGCCGCCTCCGCCGGCGCCCCCGCCGGTCGAGCCGGCACCCTCGCCGCCGCACGCGGCCAGAAGAAGCGCTGCGGCAGCGGCCGAGCTGCCGCCGAGAAGGAAGTTCCTGCGAGTGGCCATGGGTGATACCTCCGTGTGTACGACGTCGTAACGGTGTTCCTCGCGGTGCTCCGGGGTGACGTGCGGCCGGGCGGCGTCCGTGCCGTCGCGGCCGACGGGTCGTCGGTGGAGCGGTGGGCCCGTCGGGCCCGGGTCATGCACCTCGTGTCCGACGACTGCTGTCTGAGACGGGCGAGATGCACGATGCTAACGTTCACATGTAAGCACGGCCGGGACCTTCGGCGGTCCACGAGGGGGTCACGAATCGACAACGAAGCCCGGCGGGATCGCCTCCCCGGGCTCCGCGATCTCGGCCCCTACGATCCGGCGAGGCTGTTCCTCACGCAGGCCACGACCTTCCGCCCCCGACCCCGCCTCCCCCGTCCCACCAGCGCCTTCTCCCCTACGACGACCAAGGACCGCTCATGGCACCGACGACGCGACGCCCCTCGATGGCGGATGTCGCCGCGCGCTCGGGCGTCTCGTATCAGACGGTCTCGCGCGTGCTCAACGAGCCGGGGATCGTGCGCCCGGAGACCCGCGACCGGGTGCAGCGGGCGATCGACGACCTCGGCTACACCCCGAACCGTGCGGCGCGCGCCCTGAAGACGACCCGTTCCTCGCTGATCGGCCTGCTCACGGACGGGTCCTCGCTGTTCGGCCCCGCGGAGACGGCGACCGCGATCGAGACCGCCGCGCGCGAGGCCGGCTACTCGGTGCTGCTCACGACGGTCGGCACCGCCGCCGACGCGGCGGCAGGGTCGGCCGACGGCGCGCGTCGCGGGACGGCCGACGGGGCAACCCGCGCGACCGACGCCGCGGCGGGCGCGAGCCTCATCGGCTCCGGGGTCGACGGGATCCTCGTCGTCGCCGCGCACGAGGGGATGCTGCCGGTGGTCGCCGCGGCGGCCGCGTCAATCCCGGTGGTCGCAGTCTCGGCGCAGCCGACGTCGGCCCCGGGCGTCGACGTCGTGGGCGTCGACCAGCACCGGGGCGCGCGCGAGGTCGTCCACCACCTCGCGCGGACCGGCGTACGGACGGTCGCTCACCTGCCCGGACCGGCGGACTGGTTCGACGCCCGCGCCCGCCTCCACGGCTTCGAGCAGGCCCTCGAGGAGCTCGGGATCGACGGGACGACCACCGCCCCCGGCGACTGGACTCCCCGCTCGGGCTACGAGCTGACCTGCGGACTCCTCGCCTCCGGCCTGCCAGACGCGATCTTCGCCGCGAACGACATGATGGCGATCGGTGCCCTCCACGCGCTCGACGAGCACGGGGTGCGGGTGCCGCAGGACGTGGCCGTCGTCGGCTACGACGACACGGTCGGGGCGGAGTACCTGATCCCGTCGCTGACCACGGTCTCTCAGCCCTTCGCCGAGCTCGGCCGCCTCGCGCTGCACCGGCTGCTCGAGGTGCTCGACGGCGCCGATCCCACGTCGCACGGGACGACGACCCTGCCGCCGCGCCTCGTGGTCCGCCGCTCGACGCGGCCCGAGCGCACGCACTGAGTCCACGTGCCGAGCACACGACTCGCGCCACGTCGCGACCCGCGCACGGTCCGTCCACTCGGAATGTGAACGTTGACATTCCCCAGCCGGACCTGATGGGATGGGCGCATGACGCACGCAGACGTGTCCCCGACCGACCCCACCCCCGCCGCAAGCCCGTCGCCCGCCGCGGGCGCCGCCCCCGCCGCGCCGGGCACCCCCGCCGAGACCATCTCCGCCGGTCACGCCCTGCTGGGTCTCGAGCTCGGCTCCACCCGCATCAAGGCGGCGCTGATCGACGAGAGCGGCGCGGTGCTGGCCACCGGCTCGCACGCGTGGGAGAACGAGCTGGTCGGCGAGACCTGGACCTACTCGCTGGACTCCGTGTGGGCGGGGATCGCCGACTGCTTCGCCGATCTCGCCCGCGAGGTGCGCGAGCGGCACGCCGTGGAGCTGACCTCCCTGCGGGGCCTCGGGATCTCCGCGATGATGCACGGCTACCTGGCCTTCGACGCCGAGGGCGAGCAGCTCGCCGAGTTCCGCACGTGGCGCAACACCTTCACCACCGAGGCGTCGGCGCTGCTCAGCGAGACCCTCGGCCAGAACATCCCGCTGCGCTGGAGCGTCTCCCATCTGCTCCACGCGGTGATGCAGGGCGAGGAGCACGTCCAGCGCCTCGCGCACCTCACCACCCTCGCGGGCTACGTGCACTGGCGACTCACCGGACGCCGGGTGCTCGGCGTCGGCGATGCGAGCGGCATGTTCCCGATCGCCGCCGCGGGCGACGCCTTCGACCCCGAGCTCCTCGAGCGCTTCGCCGCTCTCGACGCGGTCGCCGAGGTGCCCTGGTCGCTGCCGGATCTGCTCCCCGAGGTGCTCGTCGCGGGACAGGACGCGGGCCGGCTCACCGCCGAGGGCGCGGCCCTGCTCGACCCGAGCGGCACCCTGCAGCCCGGGGCGATCACCGCGCCCCCGGAGGGCGATGCAGGCACGGGCATGGTCGCGACGCAGGCCGTCGAGCCGCGCACCGGCAACGTCTCGGCGGGCACGAGCGCCTTCGCGATGGTCGTCCTCGAGCGCCCGCTGTCCGGGCCGCGCGAGGAGATCGACCTGGTCACGACCCCGGCCGGCGACCCCGTCGCGATGATCCACACGAACAACTGCACCACCGATCTCGACGCCTGGCTGGGGCTGTTCTCCCGGTTCGCGGAGCTGATCGGTGCCCCGCAGTCCGCGGAGGACCTGTATGCGACGCTCTTCGCCGCAGGCGCCGCGGGGGATGCCGATGCGGGCGGGATCCTCACCTACAACTACGTCTCGGGCGAGCACCAGACGGGCGTCGCCTCCGGTCGTCCGCTGCTGGTCCGCGAGCAGTCCGCGCGCTTCACCCTGGAGAACTTCCTGCGCGCACAGCTGTACGGGGCGTTCGGCGCCCTGGCCGTCGGCATGGAGGCGCTGCTCCAGGACGAGGGCGTGCAGCTCGACGTGATGTACGCCCACGGCGGCATCTTCCGCACCCGCGGCGTCGCCCAGCAGGTGCTCGCCGACGCGCTCGGCACTCCGGTCGCCCTCGGCGAGTCCGCCGGGGAGGGCGGCGCGTGGGGCATGGCGCTGCTCGCCGCGCACACCGCCCGCACGGCCGACGGGGGCTCCGGTTCCGATGCCAGGTCCAGCTCCGACGCCGGGTCCGACACCGGCTCCGGCGCTGGCTCCGAGTCCAGCGCCGGCCGGTCGCTCAGCGACTACCTCTCCGAGGTCGTCTTCGCCGATCAGGAGCTCAGCACCCTCGACCCCGACCCTGCGGGCTCCGCCGGGCACGCCACCTGGCTGTCCGGCTACCGCGCCGCCCTCCCCGTCGAGCGCCTCGCCGGCGAGCTCCTCGACTGACCCGTCCGCCCGCCCCGTCGGCCGCATCACCCCTTCGGAAGGAACCCCATGACCCTCGTCCTCGCCGACCTGCCCCGCGCCACGCAGCGCGCGGTGGCCGAGACCCGTGAGCGCGTCGCCGCGCTGCACGCCGAGCTGCCCCGCAACGGGCTCGTCGTGTGGACCGCCGGCAACGTCTCCGAGCGGGTGCCCGCGGTCGACCGCGGCGTGCCCGGCCTCCTGGTCATCAAGCCGTCCGGCGTCTCCTACGACGAGCTCTCGGCGGACGCGATGGTGGTCTGCACCCTCGACGGGAAGAAGATCGAGGACGGCACCCCGGCCGCCCTGGTCCCCTCCTCGGACACCGACGCCCACGCCTACGTGTACGCGCACCTGGACCACGTCGGCGGGGTCGTGCACACCCACTCGACCTACGCGACCGCCTGGGCGGCGCGCGGCGAGGAGATCCCCTGCGTGCTGACGATGATGGCGGACGAGTTCGGCGGCCCCATCCCCGTGGGCCCCTTCGCGATCATCGGCGACGACTCGATCGGGCGCGGCATCGTGGAGACCCTCCGCGACTCGCGCTCCCGGGCCGTGCTGATGCAGAACCACGGCCCGTTCACCATCGGCAAGGACGCCCGCGACGCGGTGAAGGCGGCCGTGATGTGCGAGGAGGTGGCGCGCACCGTGCACGTCTCCCGCCAGCTCGGCGAGCCGCTGCCGATCGCACAGGGCCACATCGACTCCCTCTTCGACCGCTACCAGAACGTCTACGGCCAGCCGGCCGCGGGCGCCGCCGACCAGCCCAGCCAGGAGGCCTGAGCCCCATGCAGAACCCCTTCGAGACCCGCGAGATCTGGTTCCTCACCGGCAGCCAGGGGCTGTACGGCCCCGAGACCCTCGAGCAGGTCGCCGAGCAGTCCCGCGGGATCGCCGAGACCCTCGACGCCGCCTCCGACATCCCCGTGCGGATCGTCTGGAAGCCGGTGCTGACCGACCGCGACGCGATCCGCGAGATCGCCCTGGCCGCGAATGCGGACCCGGCCTGCGTCGGCGTGATCACCTGGATGCACACCTTCTCCCCCGCGAAGATGTGGATCCAGGGCCTCGACGCCCTGCAGACCCCGCTGCTGCACCTGCACACCCAGGCGAACGTCGCCCTGCCCTGGTCCACGATCGACATGGACTTCATGAACCTCAACCAGGCCGCGCACGGCGACCGCGAGTTCGGGTACATCGCCACCCGCCTCGGCGTGGACCGCAAGACCGTGGTCGGCCACGCCTCGGACCAGGCGGTGCAGGGCAGGATCGGCCGCTGGGCCCGCGCCGCGACCGGCTGGGCCGAGATGCACTCCCTGAAGCTCGCCCGCTTCGGCGACAACATGCGCAACGTCGCCGTCACCGAGGGGGACAAGACCGAGGCCGAGCTGCGGCTCGGCGTCTCCGTGAACACCTGGGGCGTCAACGAGCTGGTCACGGTGGTGGATGCGATCGAGGACAGCGCGATCGACGAGCTGGTCGCCGAGTACGAGCTGCTCTACGACGTGGTGCCCGAGCTGCGCCGTGGCGGCGAGCGCCACGAGTCGCTGCGCTACGGCGCCCGCCAGGAGCTTGGCCTGCGCCGCTTCCTCGAGGAGGGCGGCTTCGGCGCGTTCACCACGAACTTCGAGGACCTCGGCGGGCTGCGCCAGCTGCCCGGACTCGCCGTGCAGCGCCTCATGGCCGACGGCTACGGCTTCGGCGCCGAGGGCGACTGGAAGACCGCGATCCTGGTACGGGTCGCCGCGGTGATGGGCCACGGCCTGCCCGGCGGCGCCTCGCTCATGGAGGACTACACCTACGAGATGACGCCGGGGAGGGAGAAGATCCTCGGCGCGCACATGCTCGAGGTCTCCCCCAGCCTCACCACCCGCAAGCCCTCCCTCGAGATCCACCCGCTGGGGATCGGGGACCGCGAGGACCCGGTGCGGCTGAAGTTCTCGGCCGACGCCGGCCCCGCCGTCGTCGTCGCCCTCTCCGACATGCGCGAGCGCTTCCGCCTGGTCGCGAACGTGGTCGAGGTGGTCGAGCCCGACGAGGCGCTGCCGCAGCTGCCGGTCGCATGCGCCGTGTGGGAGCCGGCCCCGGACTTCGCCACCTCGGCCGAGTGCTGGCTGACCGCCGGCGCCGCGCACCACACGGTGATGAGCACCGCGCTGGGCCTCGAGGTGTGGGAGGACCTCGCCACGATCGGCGGGATCGAGCTCGCGATCATCGACGAGACCACCACGGTGCGCTCCTTCACCCAGGACCTGCGCACCAACCAGGTCTTCCACCGCCTCGCCCAGGGTTTCTGAGATGACCGGCCGAGCGCCCGGGCGCAGCTGGTCGGGGACCGTCGACTACGGACCGGGGCCGCTGCACGCTCCGCGCACCCTCGACGAGCTGCGATCCCTCGTGGCCCGCTCCCCGCGGCTCCGGGCGCTCGGCACCCGTCACTCCTTCTCCGAGGTCGCCGCCTCGGACGGTCCGCTGGTCACGCTCGCGCAGATGCCCGCCGAGATCGAGATCGACACGGCAGCCCGCACCGCGCGGGTCGCCGCCGGGGTCCGCTACGGGGAGCTCGCCCTCGCCGCGCACGAGGCCGGTCTGGCGCTCACGAACATGGGCTCCCTGCCGCACATCTCGGTGGGCGGCGCGAGCGCGACCGGAACCCACGGCTCCGGGGACCGCCTGCGCTCCCTCGCCGCCGGGGTGCGGGCGATCGAGCTGGTCACGGCCGATGGCGACCTGCTCACCCTGTCCCGGGAGCGGGATCCGGAGATCTTCGACGGGGCGGTGCTCTCGCTCGGCGCGCTCGGGGTCCTCACGCACCTGACCCTCGACCTGGTCCCCGCCGTGCCCATGCGGCAGACCGTCCATCTCGACTTCCCCGACGTCGCGACCGAGCAGGAGACGCTCTCCGCGCTGCTCGCGGGCGGCACCAGCGTGAGCCTGTTCCACCACTGGGACGGGACGATCGCACAGGCCTGGGTCAAGCAGCGCGCCGACGAGGAGACGGCGCCGCCGGAGTCCTGGCACGGCGGCCGACGGGCGCTGCGCGCCGTCCACCCGCTGCCGAGCATGCCCGCCGACTTCTGCACCGACCAGTCCGGGGAGCCGGGCCCCGCGCACGAGCGGCTGCCGCACTTCCGGCTCGAGTTCACGCCGAGCAGCGGCGAGGAGATCCAGTCCGAGTACTTCGTGGCCCGGGAGGACGCGGCCGCGGCGCTCGCAGCGGTTATGCCGCTCGGGGAGCGGATCCGTCCGCTGCTGCACGCCTCGGAGATCCGCACGATTGCGGCCGATGGGATGTGGCTCTCCCCCGCCCAGCACCGCGACAGCGCCTGCCTGCACTTCACGTGGCAGCAGCACCCGGCCGAGGTCGCGGCGCTGCTGCCCGAGATCGAGGCGGCCCTCGCCCCGTTCGCCCCGCGCCCGCACTGGGGCAAGGTCTTCACCCTCGCCCCGCAGGCCGTGCGGGAGCAGTACCCGGATCTCGCGCGCTTCCAGGCGCTGCGCGACCGGCTCGACCCCCAGCGGGTCTTCGCCAACGCCTACGTCGACCGCCTGCTCGGAGAGTGACATGACCGCCCAGACCCCCGAGGCCCTCTCGGCCGGATCCCCGCGCCTGTCCGCGCCGTCCCCGATCCCGCCCCGCGGCTGGAACTCCTGGGACTCCTACGGCACCACCGTCACCGAGGCGGAGGTGCTCGGCAACGCCCGCTTCCTCGCCGAGCACCTGCTGCCCCACGGCTGGGACACGGTGGTGGTCGACATCGACTGGTCCGACCCGTCGGCCCGCTCCCACGGCTACAACGAGGGCGCCCCGCTCGCCATGGACGAGCACGGCCGGCTGCTGCCCGATCCCGGACGCTTCCCCAGCTCCGCGGGAGGGAAGGGCTTCGGCCCGCTCGCCGCGCAGGTCCACGCGCTCGGGCTGAAGCTCGGGATCCACGTGATGCGCGGCATCCCCCGGCGGGCGGTCGCCGCGAACACGCCCGTGCTCGGCACGGCAGTGCGCGCGGCCGACGTCGCCGATCCCGAGAACTCCTGCGAGTGGAACCCGGACATGGTCGGGCTCGACCACACGGTCGACGGCGCCGGCGCCTACTACGACTCGGTGCTCGCCCTGTACGCGGAATGGGGCGTGGACTTCCTCAAGGTCGACGACATGCTCTGGCCGTACCAGGCCGCCGAGATCGAGGCCTTCGCCGGCGCGATCGCGCGCTGCGGCCGGCCGATGCAGCTGAGCCTCTCCCCCGGCCGCGATCTGTCCCTGACCCGGCTCGAGCACCTGCAGGAGCACGCCACCATGTGGCGGATCTGCGACGACCTCTGGGACCGGTGGGAGGACGTCGAGGCGAACTTCGCCCGCTTCGCCCGCTGGGCCCCGCACGCCGGGCCGGAGGGCTGGCCCGACGGCGACATGCTGCCGCTGGGACGGATCGGTCTCCGCGCCGAGCGCGGTGAGCCGCGGGACTCGCTGCTGACCCCGGACGAGCAGGTCACGCTCATGACCCTGTGGGCGATCGCCCGCTCGCCGCTCATGGTGGGCGGGGATCTCCCGAGCTCCGACCCGGCCACGATCGCGCTGCTGCAGAACGCCGACGTGCTCGCCCTCCACGCCGGCGCGACCGCGAGCCGCGAGGTGTTCCGCGAGGACCCGCTGATCCTGTGGACCGCCGAGGACGCCGACGGGCGACGCTACGTCGCCGCGTTCAACGTCGGCGAGACCGAGCTGGACGTGGCGCTGGACAGCCAGGACGTGGGCCTGCCCGCCGCGCTGACCGGCGAGGTGCGGGAGCTGTGGAGCGGGGCGCTCGTGGAGGGTCGCCCGGTGACGGTGCAGTCCGACGCCGCCCGCGGCGTCGCCCCCGGCTCGACGGCGATCGACGTGCGGATCCCGCCGCACGGGGCGGTGCTGCTGCGGGTCGGATGAGCCGGGCGAGCTGCGCCGCTGTCCACCGACGGGATCCCAGCGGCACGAGACCTGCATAGTGCAGGCCGCGTGCCGCTGACGTCCCGTTCGTGGACAGCGGTCTGGGGTCAGCTCGTCACAGCAGCCACCGTCGGCCTCCCGCTCACGACCACCGCGCCGTGAAGGTGGTGATGGACCGGGGCGCCAGCCGCGTCGTCCCCCGGGCGATGCCGTCGCTGTCGCGCTGCAGCCGCCACTGGGCTCCCCGCGCGAGCGACTCGGTCTCCGACGTCCGGTGCGGGGTCAGGACGAGGGTCTTCGAGGAGGTCGGCACGGCGAGCTCGATCTCCTGCTCGGTCTCGGCCTCGTTGAGGGCGACGACGACCAGGTTCCCGGTCTCCTCATCGAGGTATGCGGAGGCCAGCACCTCGATCCGGGTCGCCTGGGTCCAGGAGAGCGCCTCCGCCTGCGTCATCCCCACGGGGACGAGCAGGTCGAGGATGTTGGGGTCCTCGTGCCCGTCGGAACCCCCGCCGAGGTTCCAGTCGGTGCCCTCCCGCAGCACCTCCCGCACACGCAGGGAGTCCGACTCCATGTTCCCCTCCGAGCCGGTGACGAGCACCTGGATCGCCCAGCCGGGCTGGAGGTCCCCGAGGAAGCTCTTGGGGACGCGGACCGTGAGGGTGTCGCCCGCGACCGACTGGTCCTCCGTCAGCGCGACGAACAGAGCCTCGCGCATCTCCGCGGACACCTTCGCGGCGACGTCCGAGGCGATGACGTCGGTCCGGCCGGAGGCGAGGATCGCGCGGTCCCAGGCGAACTCGTCGGCCACCAGGGCGCGCCTGCCCGGGAGCAGCTCGCGGAATCCGCCCTCCGCACGGGTGTCGACGTAGATGTCGATGTTCTGGAGGTCGTAGCCGACGGGCGAGCCGTTCCAGGGGTCCTGGAGGTCGGCGCCGAGGCGGATCGCGAACTCGACGTGCTCGCCGGCGTCGGTCGCCTCGACCGAGAGGAGGTCGAAGCAGCCTGGGACGAAGACGGGGTTCGAGGGATAGGTGTAGGTCCCGGGCCCCACGTCGTCCCCGGCGGGATCCTCGAGGCGGAAGATCCGGTCGCCGGCTGCCGTGCCCGTCGCGACCTCGGGGATCACGAAGGGGATCCGCGCCATCTCGCCCTCGGTCCGGGACTCGGTCGCGACGGTCAGCTCGATCCGGCGCGCGCCGGGGCGCAGGAAGCGGCTGTAGTTCCCGAGCGCCCACAGCCGTCGGGTCTCCTCGAAGGTCTCGGGATCGCCCCGCTCCACGTAGTCCGTGTAGATCAGGCCGTCGCGGTAGTCGTACCTGCTCACGGCGATCCAGTACTGCCAGGTAGTCGTCTGCGCGAGGGTGAGATCGGCGTGGACGGTCCGCGCGAGGGTCAGGGCGGAGTCCATCCCGTAGTCCCGCCCGTTGACCATCTCGCACCACTCGGTCGTGCCCAGCCGGACGTCCGGGTACCTGCTCATGGCCTCCGCGGCGAGTGTCCGCTGCTCGTCGGTGGACCAGTAGGAGTGGGTGGCGAGCTCGCCGATCCCCTCGCGGATCATCGGGTCCTCGAGCAGCAGCTCCGCGTATTTCTCCCCCGAGTACAGCGCCTTGTACTCCCCCGACTCCGGCGCGGAGACGGTCGTCTCCATCCCGCTCGCCGCGAAGGCCTCGATCACGGCGGCGGTGAGCTCCCGCACCTGCTCCGGCTCGTAGTGGCACCCCTCCTGCCCGGGGCCGTCCCAGCCCCACTGGGGCTCGTTGATCGGGCTGATGGTGCGGAACTCGATCCCCTCCTCGTCGCGGAAGTGCCGGACCACGTCGAGGAGGTACGCGATGAACGGCTCGTGGTCGACCGGGGCGAGGTTCGAGGTCCCCGGGTCGCCGTAGGTGTGGCCGTTCCGGGTCAGATGCCGCGGCGGGGAGTTGACGAAGGCGATGACGTCCTCGACGCCACGCTGCTTCGCCGCCTGGAGGAACCAGCGCGCCGCCTCGTCGCGGCTCCAGTCGTACTCCCCGTCGCCGAGCGCGAAGGTCTCGGCCGTGCGCCACGGATCGGTGATGGTGTCGTCGATCCCGCCGCCGATGTTGTAGCGGAACTGGGACAGACCGATGCCCTGGGTCCGCGAGAAGAGGAGCTGTGCGATCGCGGTGCGGCGCGAGGCGCTCCAGCTCCCGAGCTTCTGCGACCACCAGGAGCCGGAGGCGCCGAAGCCCTCGAGGGTCTGGTGCACCGTCGCGGGATCGACGGTGAGCCGGTATCGGGGCGCCTCCGCAGGGGGCTGGTCCGCACGGGGCTGCTCCGCACGGGCCGCGCTCGGCGCGGCGGTCGCGAGGGCGACGCCGCCGGCGGCACCGGCGGCGACGCTCGCCGCGAGGACGGTGCGCCTCGACGGCGTCGCGGGCGCGTACAGGGTCTCACTGGACGGAGCGGGAGAGGGCAGGGGAATCGTGGGCATGACGTCCTCGTCTCTTCGGGGCGTCCGCGTCGACGCCCTTTCTTCACCCCTTACCGTAAGCGCAACCGTTTGCGGATGACCAGAGGTTCCGGGAACCTGCTCCACCCCCTTCCATAGCGGTCGAGGCTCCGCTACGGTCGACGCACCCCCTTCTTTCGAGGGGTGTGAGAAGGGCGGTTCGAGACCGCCCGACGATCCGGCACCGACGCCGATCGATCCCCGCACGACTCGACGAGGAGTACCCCGTGCCCACGAATCCCCCCACCGCGCCCCGCCGACGGAGCATCCTCGCGGCCGCTCTCGCCGCACCACCCCTCGCGATGCTCGCCCCGTCGCTCGCCCACGCCGAAGGCACCTCCGCCCGGCAGTCCTTCACGCCCGGGGAGCCGTGGCTCGACACCGACGGGAAGGTCATCCAGGCCCACGGCGGCCAGGTCGTCCTCTCCGCAGACGCCGAGGGCACGCTCTACTACTGGTTCGGCGAGGACCGCAGCAACGGCTACGCCGCCACACCCGGCGTGCACGTCTACTCCTCCCGCGACCTCTACACCTGGACCGACGAGGGCCTCGCACTGCGCACCCTCACCACCGCCGACCAGATCGACACCGACCCGTACTTCACGGCTCTCTACGGCGACTACTCGGAGGCGCAGAAGTCCGCCGTCGTCCGCGATCTGCTCACCGTTCCCGAGGCGGGGAGCAGCATCCCGGCCGCGATCCTGGAGCGCCCCAAGGTCCTCCACAACGCCGCGAAGGGAACGTGGGTCATGTGGGTCCACGCCGACGGTCCGTCGGAGACCTCGACCGCGCAGTATGCGAAGGCGAACGCCGGCGTCGCCGTCTCGGACTCCCCCACCGGCCCCTACCGCTGGATCGACAGCTACCGCCTGCACCACGCCCCCGAGGGCGAGCCGAACTGGCAGCCCGACAACCCCGGCATGGCCCGCGACATGACCGTCTTCCTCGACGACGACGGCACGGCGTACATCATCTACTCGAGCGAGGAGAACTACTCCCTCTTCATCTCCCGGCTCGACGAGGACTTCACCGATCTGGCGACTCCCCCGGACCGGGCGGTCAAGGGCGTCGACTTCATCCGTCCCTACATCGGCGCACATCGCGAGGCCCCGGCACTGTTCAAGCGGGAGGGGACCTACTACCTGATCACCTCCGGGGCGACCGGCTGGGATCCGAATCCCGCCCAGTACGCCACGGCGACGGAGATCCTCGGCGACTGGACCGACCATGGCAATCCCGTGACCGGCGACGGCGCCTCGGACACCTTCCGCTCGCAGTCCACGAACGTCATCCCCGTCGACCCCGAGCGCGGCACCTTCGTGTACATGGGCGACCGCTGGACCCCGTCGGACCTGAAGAACGCCCCCTATGTGTGGCTGCCGCTGCGGTTCGGCGAGGGCACGCAGATGTCCCTCGTCTGGGCGGACTCGTGGCGCTGGGAGGACCAGCCCCTGCAGCCCGCCTACACCGTCGACGTGGCGCTCCCGAGCGCGGTCGGCCTCGGGGAGGTCAACAAGCTCCCCCGCAGCGGGACCCTGCGACTGTCCGACGGCACGACCGAGAAGCGGAAGATCACCTGGGAGGCGCAGCTCGATCGGCCCGGGATGGTCGAGGCCGTCGGGACGCTCAGCGGTCCGGAGGGCCTCACCGTCCGACGCGAGGTCCTCGTGGTCCCCCGCCACATGGTCTACCTGGTCAACGCCGGCGGGGCCGAGACGAGCGACTACCTCGCCCTCCGCAAGCACGCGCAGGGGCCCGCCCTGAAGAACTCCGTCGCCGATCAGCCGTATGGCGCAGACCCGGCGACCGGGGCGGTGTGGGGCTACCAGGGGCGCTCCAAGCCCGCCGGCTCCGAGACGGACTCCCTGGACCGCTCGCTCCGGTACGCGACCAACCACGACGACCTCACCTACCGCTTCGCGAACCTCCCTTCGGGCTCCTTCACCGTGCACGTCGGCTACTACGACCCCTGGCCCTGGGCCAACCGAGCCGCCCGCGTCACCCTCAACGGGACGGTGGTCGAGGAGGAGCAGCTCTTCACCGGGGTCCCCGAGGCCGTCGCGTACAGCGGCATCATCCCGGGGTCGTCCGGCGAGATCATCCTGACCCTGCACCCGACGAGGTCACCGGACATCCAGGTCAGCTGGGTCGCCGTCGTCGCGGAGTGAGCGCCCCCTGACGGCGGGTCCGGTTGGGTCCTGTCGGGGCTGGGCTGCCCGCTGGCCGGCTGGGCTGCTGTCACACCGGCCTGCCGGCCCACGGTCCTGCCGTCCTGGGGGCCTGCGGTCCTGCCGCCCTGCCGCCCTGCCATCCTGCGGGTTGCTGTCCACCGAAGGGATCCCAGCGGCACGTGCCCTGCATATGACAGGGCACGTGCCGCTGACATCCCGTTGGTGGACAGCGGGGCGGACAGCGGCGGGCGGGGCCGGGCCGGGGCAGGACGGGCCAGGCCCGGTCGCGGCAGGTCGGGTCGGGCCGGGGCCGGTTTCCGGGCCGGGCCGGGGCAGGTGGACGACCCCGGCCGAGGCCGGGCCGCGTCCCGCCCTCAGCCGATCGCGGCCCCGAGCTCGTCGACCATCTGCTGCCCGGCCGCGGCGGCGTCGATCTCGCCGAACATGAACGACTCGCCGACCCGGTTCAGGAGCGACTCGAACTGGGAGCCGCCCTGCGGCGCGATCTCCGGATCGGCGCCGACCTCGGGCGTGATCTCGTCGACGAACTCGAGGGTCTCGAGCTCGATGCCCTCGAGGCGGCCCTTCACCAGCTCGCGGATCTCGGTGTTCGGCGGCAGCCCGCGCTCGACGCCGAGGATCTCGGCCGCCTCCGGCGCGTTCAGGAAGTGGTTGATGAAGGCGACGGCGGCCTCGGGGTGCGCACTCGTCGCGGCGACGGACCAGAACATGCCGGGCTTGAGCCACATCTGGTGGTTCCCGGGATCGCCCGGCGCCGCCGGCAGGCGCATCAGGACCAGCTCGTCGTCGAGCACGCTGGTGAAGGCGACGGTCTGGTTCGACCAGGCGACGGTCATGCCCTGGCGCCCCGTCGCGAACAGCGACTGCTCGATGCCCGCGGCGTAGTCCTCCTGGGTCTGCGAGGCGTCGGGGCCGGCGCCCGAGGACAGCATGCGCTCGGCGTGCTCGAAGAAGGCGGTCGCGTCGGCGGTGTCGAAGCCCAGGGCGCCGTCGGTCCACAGCGCCTTCCCGTGCTGGCGCAGCCAGGCACGGAACACCACCGGGTTCACCACGAACTGGCCGGTGCCGAAGGTGCCGTCCTCGGTCGCGGCGCCGAGCGCCTCGGCGATCGCGAGCTGGTCGTCCCAGGTCCAGGTGGTGTCGTCGGGCAGCTCGACCCCGGCGCGCTCGAACAGGGAGGCGTTGACCAGCATGATCGGAGCGTTCGACCCGCCCCGCACGCCGACCTTGCCGGCCTCGCCGACGGTGCCGGCCTCGGCCAGCCCCTCGGTGAAGCCGGAGGTGTCGAGCCCGGCGGTCGACAGGTCCAGGAGGGCGCCGCGCTGGGCGTACTCGGCGAGATAGGCCTCCTCCATCTGGATGATGTCCGGGGCGCTGCCCGCCGCGGTCTGCGTCGCGAGCTTGTCCCAGTAGGAGGAGAAGTCCGAGGGCTCGGCCTCGATGGTGACCCCGTCGTGCGCCCCGACGTACTGGTCGATGACCTCCTGGGTCAGGGCGGCACGCTTGTCGCCGCCCCACCAGGTCATCCGCAGGGCGGCGTCGCCGCCCCCGTCGGACCCGCCGGATCCGGAGCCGGAGCGCTGGGCATTGGGGCCGCAGGCGGCGAGCGCGAGGCCGACGGCGGCGGTGCCCCCGAGGGCGAGGGCGCGGCGGCGTGGAAGGGCGGGTGCGGGCATGGTGTCTCCTTCGTGACCACGGCGTCATGACGGTCGCGTCCAGGGGCGTCGATGCCCGGGCGGCCGGTGCCGACATCGTGCTCCCTCCGGACACGTTCACCCCGAGAACGGACACTTTCGATCAGGTCCGCGCACCCCGGCCGTCCGCGGCCTACGGTGGCCCGAGCATCCCGGCGACCCGAGGACGACCATGCCGCCCGCCGCACCCCTGCCCGCGCACCTGCCGCGGTCCCGCCACGAGCACCTCCTGCGCGAGCTGTCGCTGCGCGGCAGCGTGCGCGCCTCTGAGATCGCCGCCGAGCTCGGCGTCTCCGAGGTGACGATCCGTCGCGACATCATCCGGCTCGAGCGGGACGGTCAGCTCGCTCGCGTCCACGGCGGGGCGATCTCCGCGGCGGAGACGACCCGGCCCCGCCCGGCGCGCACCCCGGTGGGGCTGGTCCTCCCCGGGCCCGGATCCCATTTCCCGGCCGTCACCCGGGGTGCCGGCGAGGCGGCGTCCGCGCTCCACGCGCGGCTCATGATGGCCTCCACCGACTACCGGGTCGCGACCGAGCGGCGGCAGGTCCGCCAGCTCCTCGACCTGGGCATCGAGGGCCTGCTCATCGCCCCCACGCTGCGCGACCGCACCCCTGCCGAGCTGCTCGAGGAGCTGGGCGCCGTGCCCGTGCCCGTCGTGCTCCTCGAGCGCAGCCTCGAGGGGACCGTCGTGCTCGCCGATCACGACGGGGTGCGGACCGATCACGCACGCGGCACGCTGATGGCGCTCGAGCATCTGCGCACACAGGGGCACGAGCGCATCGGCCTCGCGGTGCTGGATCGCACGCCGACGGCGGCCCCGGTGCGCGAGGGCTTCCTGCGCGCCTGCGGACAGCTGGATCTGGACCCTCCGCCGATCCGCTCGCTGCCGAAGGACGACGGCGGCCGGGTGGACCCCGTGGACGCCGCGCTCGCGGAGCTGCTGGCCGACAGCCTCGCGCGCGGGGTGCGAGCGCTCGTGGTGCACACCGACCACTACGCCGCGCGACTGGTCGAGATCGCCCTCGACCAGGGGATCCGGGTGCCGGAGGACCTGGCCGTGATCGCCTACGACGACGAGTTCGCCGAGCACTGCATCGTTCCGCTCACCGCCGTCTCCCCGCCGGGCCGCGAGATCGGGCGCCTCGCGCTGCACACGGTCTTCGACCGGATCCGCACGGGCCCCGGCGAGGCTGCCGGACCGCCCCGTCACGTGCAGGTCTCCCCGCAGCTGATCGTGCGGTCGTCGACGCTGAGCGTCGGGGCGGAGGCGGGAGCCGCCGTCGCAGAGCCTCCGTCCGCAGGGGCGACATCGACGCGATGACCCGCTAGCCTACGCTGACCCGCGCGGATACGTGCCGACCCCGCCGATCTCGATCCGGCCACGCCCCTCGCCCGCGCACGTCGCGTGGGTTAGCGTCGGCCCCAGGCTCGGCGATCCTCGCCCGATCCGGTGCACGGCAACGACGCTCACCCACTGGAGGTCTCCATGTTCACCCGCCGTCAGACCCTCGCCCTGCTCGCCGCCGCGGGCTCGATCCCCGTCTTGGCCTCCTGCGGCCCCAACTCCGGCGGCTCCGGAGGCGGGGGCGGCGGCGGTGAGGGCGGCGGGGACGTCCGCATCTACTGGTGGGGCGGCGACCTGCGCCTCGGTCTCACCCAGGACGCCCTCGCGATCTTCGCGGAGAAGAACACCGACTTCGCGGTCTCCCCCGAGTACAGCGAGTGGACCGGCTACTGGGACAAGCTCGCCACCCAGACCTCGGGAGGCGACGCCCCCGACCTGATGCAGATGGACGAGGCGTACATCGACTCGTACGGCACGCGCGGGGCGTTGCTGGATCTCGAGACGATCACCGATGTCCTGGACCTCTCCGCGATGGACTCCAAGGTGCTGGACACCGGGCGTCTCGCGGACGGCACGCTCGTCGGTGCCCCGCTGGGCGTCGGCATCTTCTCCGTCGGCGTCAACGAGGACCTGCTGGCGAAGTCCGGGGTCGACCTGCCCGCGGACACCGAGTGGACGTGGACCCAGTTCGGCGAGGCCGCCGCCGCGATCAGCGAGTGGGGCAAGGACCAGGACATCGTCGGCATCGACATGTTCGGTCAAGGCGCCGCGGAGCTGCACGCCTGGGCCCGCCAGTCGGGGCAGCAGGTCTTCCCCAAGGACGGCGAGACCCTGGTGACCGCGGACACCATCCAGGGCTGGCTCGAGTTCTCGAAGTCGCTCATCGACTCGGGTGCCGCGCCGGGGGCCGACGCGCAGATCGAGGACTTCGGCGCCGGCGTCGAGGGCGGCCGCTTCGGCACCGGCAAGGCCGTGTTCCATTTCCAGTTCCACACCCAGGTGCAGACGTTCGCGAGCGCCTCGGGGGCGACGATGAACCTGCTGCGTCTGCCAGCGATCACCGCCGGGGACCACCAGATGGTGAACAAGGCGTCGATGTACTGGTCGATCGCGGCGGCCAGCAAGGCCGCCGAGAACGCGGGCACCCTGATGAGCTTCCTGCTCACCGATCTCGACGCGGCGAAGGTGCTGAAGATCGAGCGCGGCGTGACCGCGTTCCCCGAGGTGCAGACCGCGATCGAGGGCGAGCTGAACGACATCGAGCGCATCTGCCTCGACTTCGCCCGCGACATGCAGGCCGAGGTCGCGCCAGCACCGCGCGTCACGCCCGCGGAGGGCGTCGGCTTCGGCACCGAGGTGACCCGCATCAGCCAGGAGTTCTACTTCGGCAACACCGACGCGGCGGAGGCGGCGCAGCAGATCCTCACCGCCGCCGAGGGGATGCAGCCGGCGAGCTGAGCGTGACGCCGGGCGGGCACCCCGCGCCGCCCCATCCGGTCGACGCTGTCATTCGTGTCGGAATGGGCGGCCATACCGACGCAAACGACAGCGTCGACCGTAGGGACCGACACGGATCACCGCATCGACCGCACACCGGCGACGCCGCCCACCGTCTGCACCCCCGGCTGGCTCGAGGCGCTCGGCAGCCCGACCTGTTCGAGGAAGCCCTCGAGCGCGAGGACGGCCATGCCCAGGCTGACGCCCTCGCCGTCGGCGGCGGTGAACTCGAGGCTGAGCGTCGCGGCAGGGCCGGGCAGGCACTCCTGCGGGATCCGCTCGCGCACGCGGTCGCGCAGCTCGGATCCGGCGTAGTTGGTGATCCAGCCGAGCACCGAGACGTGCTCGGGGTTGACGAGGTTGACGAGGTTGCCGATGCCAGCGGCGAGGTAGTCGCCGGTGCGCAGCAGCGCGGCCTGCGCGGAGGCGTCCCCGGCGGCCTCGGCGCGGGTGAGCCGCTGGATGAAGTCGCGGTGGTGCTGGACCTGCACCAGCTCGTGACCGGGATCGATCTCGGCGAGGGTCGCCCGGATCCCCTCGACGCCCACGTACGCCTCGACGCAGCCGGTGCGGCCGCAGCGGCAGGCCCGCCCGTCCCAGACGAGCGTGGTGTGCCCCCATTCGCCGGCGGAGTTGCCGGGGCCGCGCAGCAGCTTGCCGTCGGTGATGATCCCGGCACCCACCCCGGTGCCGAGGTTCACGGCGACGAAGTGCTCGAACCGCTGCCCGGCCCCGAACCACAGCTCGCCGGTCGCGAGCGCCATGAGCGGGTTGTCGATCCGCACGGGGACGGGCAGCGCCGCCTCGAGGGCCTCCATGAGCGGCACCTCGTGCCAGCCCCAGTTGGGGGCGAACACGTCGACGCCGCGCGCGGGATCGACCTGCCCCGGCAGGGACACTCCCGCGCCGAGCACCTGTCCCTCGAGCTCGGGGTGGCGCTCCAGGAGCTGCTCTGCGCAGCGGCGGATCCGCTCGGCGACCGTCTCGATGGTCTGCGCGCCGGGGGCGAGCTCGATGCGCTCCTGGTCGATCCGGGAGAGGGCGGTGTCGAAGAGGTCGACCCGCACGTAGGTCTCGGCGACGTCGACGGCGAGCAGCGCGCCGCGGCCGGGATTGGCCTGGAAGGTCGCGGTGGGGCGGCCGCCGCGGGAGGAGATCTGGCCCGCCTCGCGCACCACGCCCTCCTCGAGCAGCTCACCGACGAGGGTGGTGACCGTCGCGGCGCTCAGCCCCGTGTGCGCGCTGATCTCGGCCCGCGAGATGGTGGTGCGGGCGTAGATCGTGCGCAGCACGAGGAACCGGCTCTCGTGCCGGATGCTCTGCGAGGTCTTCGTCGGCATGGTGCTCCTCCCGCCCGGACGGCGCGGCGCCTCGGCCGACCGCGACGGGCCCGTGTGTCCTAGCGGGGGGACTCCGCCCGTCGGATGGGTCCGAACCTACCGCCCGCAGCCGTGAGCGGCTCGACGAGCAGCAGCAGGTCGGCGCCCTCAGATCCTGCGGAGCCCCCGACCCAGCCGGCGGGGATCCAGGAGCGCGCCGGATCGCCGCCGGAGACGGCCGGCGCGCCGAGCACGTGCCGGGACACGCGTCGGCCGCCGCAGACGACCGTGACCTGCACGTCCTCGCCCGCGAGGTCGAGCAGGGCGCCGCGCTCGCCGCCCGCCGGCTCCGCCAGCCGCACGAGCGCGGGCGCGGTCACAGCCAGGCCGCCGACGGGCAGATCCCGCCACGCGAGCGGGCTCTCCGCGACACGCGCAGCGAGGGCCGACGCGAGCGCCGCCTCCCGCTGGGTGTGCAGCTCCCGCACCACCGGGCGGCGCGCGCGGAGCAGCTCGGCGCCGTCGCCCAGGCCGCCGGGCACGTGCGGGGCGAGGATCTCGACGTCGACGCTCTCTCCCGCGCCGTCGAGCACGAGCACGGGCGACTCGGGGACGAGCAGCTGCTCGGCCCCGCCGTCGACGCGGACGCGCAGCGGGTGGGCGAGCCCGTGCAGGCGCAGCACGGCGATCTCGTCCCCGCCGGGCAGCGGCAGGCTCCGTCCGTACACCGTGGTCTCGCCGGGTCGGGCGCTGGACCAGCCGCCGAGCGCGCGCAGCGGCGGCTCGGTGAGGGGCCCGTCCGCGCGGCGGTCCGGGATCTCCCGCACCTCCCACAGGTCAGCGGCGTCCTCGCTCCCGAGCACCTCGAGCACGGTGCCGAGGCCGCGGCCGGCGCCGAGGCGGAGGGCCGGCCGACGGGCGTCGTCGAAGTTGGCGCGGCCCCAGATCTCGGCGGTGAGCCGGGCATGCTGGGCGAGGCCGGGGGTCAGCGGATGGCTGATCGGGGCGCCGTGCGCGACGCTCACCCCGAGGTCGCGGCCGTCGATCTCGCAGCGCACGAGGTCCGCCGCGCCGAGCAGCAGCAGCTCCTGCGCCGCGGCGGAGAGCTCGACCTCGGCCTGCAGCCGGCCGTCGGCGAGTCCCAGCGCCTCGGCGCCGGGGAGCGGTCGACGGGCCCCCGCCTCGTCGTGCGGGACGACCTCCCCCGTCGGCAGCCCGTCCGCGCCCAGCACGGTGATCTGCGCCGACGCCCGTCGCCGCACCGGCTCGGGATCGGCGACCGGAGCGGACGGCACCCGGATCTCCACCCGCACCCCGGCGCCCTCGCGTCCGGCACGGGCCGCGCCCGGGCCGACGAGGTGCAAGGTCTCGGTCGAGCCGCCGCCCTCCCCGCCCCCGAGGCGCACCCGCACCTGCGCCGTCGGGCCGCCCGCGAAGACCAGCACGAGGTCGGCGCCGTCCGTCGCGGGCCGCACCTCGACCAGCTCGCCGGTCGCGACCTCGAGCGTGCCCTCCGCGCCCCAGGGCTGCAGCGGCACGTCGACGGCGAGGAAGGGGCAGGCGCCCGGTGCGATCACGGCGTCGACCGGCGCACCCGCGGACGGCTCGAGCCGCACCGCGAGCGCGACGTCGTCGAGGGCCGCCGCACCCACCAGGTGACCTCCGCCGGCCAGCGCGAGCGCGCCGCCCGCGAGCGTCCCGCCGTCGGCCGCCTCGACCGGGGCCTCGCCGAGCGGGATCGGGGTCGCCGCCGCGAGCCGCTCGCCCCAGGCGGCGAGGGTGGTGGTGAGCGCGATCGCCTCGTCGTACTCGGCGCGGCGCAGGCCCTCGGGGCTGAGATAGCCCGCGAAGTCGTAGTCGTGGGTCATGAGGTTCCCGGGATCGCCCCAGTTGCCCGCGGAGGGCAGGACCAGGTGGTCGAAGCCGGAGGTCTGCAGGTAGGGGGCGACCAGGCGCGCCCCGGCGAGGATCTCGCGGCGCAGCGTCCGGTGGAGGCGGTTGGTCTCCGTGACCATCAACGGCAGACCACGCTGCGCGAGGCGCTCCGCGTAGACGCGCGCCTCGGTGTCGAAGCTGGTGGAGGCGTCCGAGGGGTAGAGGTTCACGGTGGGGACCACGCCGTCGGCGTCCCCCGAGGCGCCGGCGAGATCGCCCTGCCCCGCGCACGCGATGATCGGCACCTCGATACCGGCGGCGCGTGCCGACCGGGCCAGGTGGTCCATGTACTCGGCCGGATCGGGGCAGTCGAAGAAGTCCAGCTCGTTCTCGATCTGGACCAGCGCGACCGGGCCGCCGCGGGTGATCTGCGCGGCGGCGAGCACCGGCATGACCGCGGCGAACCAGCGGTCGACGGCCGCGAGATAGTCCGGGTCCGAGGTGCGCAGCGCCGCCGGGGCGTGCGGGGAGTCGCCGTGGAGCCACCAGGGCAGTCCGCCGCCGTCGGTCTCGGAGCAGATGTAGGGCCCGGGCCGGGCCATGACCAGCAGGTCCTGTGCCGCAGCGAGCTCGAGGAAGCGGGCCAGGTCCCGCTCCGGGGAGCTGAGGTCGATCCGCCCCGGCTCCTCCTCGTGGAAGCCCCAGTGCACGTAGAGGTCGATCATCCGGTATCCGGACTCGCGCACCAGGCGCAGGCGGTCCTCCCACTGCGTGGCCGGCAGGCGGAACGGGAAGACCGAGGAGCACAGCAGCACCGCGGGCACGCCGTCGAGACGGAGCTCGCCGGGGCCGAGCTCGAGGGTGATCAGCGGATCGGACATCAGGCGGAACCTTCCAGGGGCGGGGAGGAGGGCAGGGTGGAGCGGGGCAGGCGGGCAGGGCAGGGCGGGGCGAGGCGGGCCGGTCAGGAAGGGCCGGTCAGGACTGTTTGGAGCCCGTGTAGCGGGCGAGCACCCGCCGCAGCAGGAGGGCGTTGACGCAGGCAATGCCCGAGAACCCGGCGAGCAGCCAGAACAGGCCGTAGCCGGCGAGCGCCGGGTCGGTGACCGTGACGGCGAGCGGCAGCACCAGCACCCCGGTCATTCCCAATGCGGCCAGCGGGTGGCGGGCGGACATCTTCCGGGCGTTGGAGATCACCTCGCGGGTGGAGCCCTCGAAGGTCGCGAAGTAGGGGAACAGGAACAGCAGCACCGCGATCAGCCGCAGTGCGAGCAGCACCAGCGCGGCCCACAGCAGCACGCCGGCAAGCGGGCCGGCGTCGACCTGGGTGAGCACCACGGCCCAGGCGACGAGCACGGCGACCGCGACGGCGGCCACCGCGAGCACCCCGAAGGACTGACGCAGGTTCTGGCGGAAGGAGCGCAGGTAGGCGTCGGTCGCGGATTCCGGGCTGTCCTCCACGAGGCGCAGCGCCGCGAAGTTCAGCGCGGTCAGCGACGCGCCGAGGGTCACGAGCGGCAGCGAGGTCACGAGGAACAGCAGGTTCAGGATCATCACGTCGCCGAGGCGGCCGAGGACCCGCTGCAGCGGCGAGTCCGCCGCGAACAGCTCCTTCATCGTGCTCTCCTTCCCGGCCCGGGGGCCGACGGGGGTGGCCGCGGCGGGGGGGGGGGGGGGGGGGGGGGGGGGGGGGGGGGGGGAAGCGTGTCGACAGGCCACTCGAGACTGTCTCCTTGGTACAAAGGACAT
>NZ_JAZDCG010000019.1:0-17886 GCF_036321705.1 Brachybacterium sp. J144 | reverse complement strand
GTTCTTCGGGTTGTGTCTTATGGGGGGGGGGGGTCTTTGCGCCCTCCCCCCCTTCGGCACCGGTCAGCTGAGGCCCTGCTCCGAGGTCCAGGCGTCCATCTGCTCCTGGACAGAGGCGATGATGTCGTTGATCCCGGCGGACTCGAGCTCGGCGCGCATCTCGTCGACCGCGGCGCTCGGGTCGTCGAACTTGCCGTACTGCAGCTGCGGCAGGTACTCGGAGAGCACTCCGCTGACCGCGGAGAGCGACGGCGCGAACGGGTTCTGGTCGATCACGAAGGTCTCGTACGGGTACTCCTTCGCGATCCCGTCGAGCTCCCCGTAGAAGTCCCACTTGTTCGGCGCGTCGGTGACGCGGTCGAGCTCGTAGTCGTCCATGCGGCCGTACCAGAAGTTGGCGCCGAGCCCGTCGGTCGACGGGTCGTAGCCTTCGGGGAAGTCGAGCTTCCCGTCGGTGACGATGTAGTCGGTGCCCTCGATGCCGAAGTTGATCAGCCTGTAGCACTCCTCGTCGTTGCGCAGCGCGTCGTAGACGGCGAGCGCCTTCTCCGGATTGCCCGAGCTCGCGGCGACGGCCATCGCGCCGTGGGTCTTGAGGTCCTTGAAGAAGTTCCCGTTCTCCGTGCCCCAGTAGAAGAAGCGGGGGTCCGAGTCGGGCTGCTTCGTGGTCATGTTGTTGACGATGCCGGTGAGGAACGTCTGGGTGTGGTGCTGGTCCGCACCGGAGAGGCCCGCGTAGAACAGCTCGCGGGTGTCGCCGTCGTAGTTCAGCGCGTCCTCGCGCCACACGCCGATCTCGTTCCACTGCTTCGCGAGGTCAGCGGCCTCCTTGAGGACGTCGCCCTCCATCAGCCACGACGTGACCTTGTACGGGTCCGCCTCGGTGGTGTGCAGCGGGAAGTAGATGCCGGCGGCGATGCCCTGGATGGTCTGGAAGTCGGCGTGGCCGGCGATGTACCCGTCGAGCACGGCGCCGTTCGAGCCGGCGACGTCCCACGGGTACGCCTCGGGCTGGTTGTCCTTGACCCACTGGAAGTACGTCGTGAAGTCCTCGAACTTCGTGATGGTGCCGTCGGCGAAGCCGGCCTCGGTCGCCCAGTCGCCGCGGTAGAAGAAGCCGTGGTTGGTGAACTGGGTGTAGTTGTCCTCGGGGGCGAAGTAGATCGTGCCGTCGAGCTTGCACAGGTCCCAGTGCCCGTCGGCGTTCACCTGTTCCCAGGTCTTCGGGGCGTTCTCCTGCAGCAGCGCCTCGTCCAGCTCGAGGAAGGCGCCCTTGCCGGCGTTGTCCCACGCGTACAGCCAGTCGGTGGCGGTCCCGATTAGGTCGATCGAGCCGTCGCCGGAGAGCAGCTGCACGTTGTACTGGGTCTGCCAGTCGGCCCACTCGACGTAGTACAGGTCGAGGGTCGCGCCGGCCTTCTCCGTCAGGAGGGTGTTGAGCTGCTCGAGCATCGCCTCGACGCGGCCGTTGGTGGGCTTGTCGCCGAGCACGAGCATGGTGATCGTCGGGGTGTCGCCCCCGCCGCCGGAGCCGGATCCGGTGCCGCAGCCGGTCAGCGCGGTGGAGACGAACAGGGCGGGGACGGATGCCGCGCCGATCTTGAGAAGGGTCCTGCGTTCCATGGTGTGTCCTCAGCTTCCTCGATGAAGTCAGGGGCGGGTGGTGGGCACTGCAGTCGGTCGGTCCGGGGCGGGACGTGCGGGGCGATGAGCGGGGGCTCAGCCCTTCACGGCGCCGACGGTCAGACCGGAGACGAAGTACTTCTGGACGAAGGGATAGAGCAGGACGATCGGGCCGGTGGCCACGACGGCGCTGGCCATCTTCAGGGTGTTGGTGGGCAGCTGCGTCACCGTCACGTTCGCGCCGGCCACCGAGTTCTTCAGGGCGTTGGCGGTGTTGATGACGTTGTAGAGGTAGTACTGCAGCGGCTTGAACTCGACCGCGCTGCCCAGATAGAGCGAGGACAGGTACCACTCGTTCCAGTAGCCGAGCGCGAGGAACAGGCCGACGGTGGCCAGCGCGGGCTTCAGCATCGGGAAAGCCAGCTGCCAGAAGATCCGGAAGTCCCCGGCGCCGTCCATCTTCCCGCTCTCGACCATCTCCCACGGGACGGAGCGGGCGAAGTTCTTCATCAGGATGATCAGCCACGGCGTCATCAGCAGCTGCAGGAACACCGCGAGATAGGAGCCTTTCAGCCCGAGCACCTGGGTGATCCACAGATAGGTGGGGGCGAGGCCCGCGGAGAACAGCGTCGTGAAGTAGATGAAGAACGAGATGTAGTTGCGGTACGCGAAGTCGCGGCGCTGCAGCGCGAATCCGGTCATCGCGATGATGAACAGGCCGATCGCGGTGCCGGCGACCGTCATGATGATCGTGACCGCGTAGGAGCCGATGATCGCCCGCGGGTAGCGGAAGATGAACTCGTAGGCCTCGAGCGAGAACCCCTTCGGGAACAGCCCGAAGCCCTCCTTCATGATCACCGCCTCGTCGGAGATCGACGCCGAGAGGATGAGCAGGAACGGCAGCGCGCAGAAGATCGTGAAGATCGTGACCGAGAGGTAGGAGATGGTGCGGAGCACGATCTCGCCGCGGTCCAGCTTGATCCTCACCGGCTTGCTGCGCTGGCGGGGAGCGGTCGGGTCGCCGACCTGGGGGATCTCGGTCGCGCCGAGGGCGCCGGGGGCGGGTGCGGTCATGGTGGTCCTCCGTCCGCTCAGAACAGCGCGTAGTCGGGGTTGATGCGGCGCACGATCCAGTTGCACAGGAGCACCAGGAACAGGCCGAACAGGGACTGGTAGAGACCGACCGCGGTGGAGGCGGTGAAGTTGTTCTGCGACATGATCATCCGGTAGACGGAGGTCTCGATGATGTCGGTGGTCCCATACAGCGCCGAGTTGTTCCCGACGAGATTCCAGAACAGCCCGAAGTTGCCGCGCATGATGCCGCCGAGCGAGAACAGCAGCAGGATGATGAAGGTGGGCTTGAGGCTCGGCAGGATGATGTGCCGGATGCGCTGCCAGGCGGAGGCGCCGTCGATCGCGGCGGCCTCGAACATCGAGTTGTCGATGCCCATGATCGCGGCGAAGTAGACGATCGAGCCGTAGCCGGTGGACTGCCACAGCTGGAACAGGATGATGATGATCGGCCACAGCCCGGCGGTCGAGTAGATCTTGATCGGGTCGCCGCCGGTGGCGCGGAGCAGGGCGTTGATCGCGCCGGTGTCGTAGTTCAGCAGGTTGAAGGCGATCACGCCGATCAGCACCACGGAGATGAAGTACGGCAGGAACATCACCGCCTGGCTGATCTTCTTGAAGTACCGGTGGCGGATCTCGTTGAGCATGATCGCGATCGCGATCTGCAGGACGTTGCCGATCACGATGAATGCCAGGTTGTACAGCAGCGTGTTCCGGGTGAGCAGCCACAGCTGCCCGGACTTCGCGAGGAACTCGAAGTTCTTCAGGCCCACGAACTCGCTGCCGAAGATGCCGTCGCGGAAGTTGTAGTTGGTGAACGCGATCCAGCTGCCCGGGAGCGGGCCGTAGCTGAAGACGATGAAGAAGACGATCGCGGGCAGGCACATGATGAGCAGGACGCGGCTCTCCCACAGCCGGTGCCGCCACGAGCGGCGCCTGCTGGGCGCGATGGTGGGCTCGGTCGGCGTGCTGTCGACCATCCCGACGGCCTTCACGGTCATCCTCGGTCCCCTCCCCGGTGGTGGCGCGCGACCTCGGTGGTCTGCGCGGCGGATCCTCCGACGACGCGGCGCCCCGCCATGCCCGACCCGGGGTGCGCGGAGCGGATCCGCGCAGTGGATGGTGTAGGACGCATGGGCGTGCCTCTCGTCGGAGCGCAGCGACGGCTCGGCGGGCGGCTGTGCCTCGTCCAGCGCTGGGCTGCGGTGCCCACGTCGTGCGATGAGACTTAACCTAACCCTTGAGATAAGCAGTGTCGAGAGTCACGACGGTCACGGAATGGTCACGATCTGGCGGTGCGCGGGCGGGGTGCGCGGGCGGGGAGCGCCGACGGGGCACCGCGGTGCGGGGCGAGGCGGACCGGGGCGTCAGCGGGGCAGCGCGGCTCAGAGCGGGGCGTAGCGGGAGCGCAGCACGGCGTAGACGCCGTAGAGCATGAGCCCGATCCCGACCACGGCCAGCAGCACCACGCCGGCGGGCAGCGCGGCCATCGCCTGGAAGGCCCCGTCCATGCCGGTCGCCTTCTCGGGGTCGGCGCCGATCGCGGCCCATCCGAAGAGGGCGCCGACGGCGATCAGCGCCACGCCCTTGGCGACGTAGCCGACCACGCCGGAGACGATCACGGCGAGGCCGATGCGCTGGTTCCCCGTCGGGCGCAGGTCGTCCTCGAAGCGACGCGAGATGCCCTTGACCACGTGATATCCGCCGATGGCGATCACCGCGAGGCCCAGCGCCACCACGGCGATCCGGCCGCCCGGCGAGCTCATGATCCCGGCGGTGACCTCGGAGGTCTGCTGGCCCGAGTCGCTGCCTCCGCCGACGGCGAAGCGCAGCGCCGTCGCGCCGAGCGCCCCGTAGACGACGGCCTTGCCGAGGGTCTTCACCACGTGGGCGGTCCGCTTCCGGGCGTCGCGCTCCCACTTCGCGCCGAACCAGGCCTCGGCGAGGTGCCAGATCGTCAGGGCGAGCATCGCGAGCCCGCCGATCCACAGCAGCACGTTGCCTCCCGGGGCGGCGGCCACGGCGCGCAGCGCTCCGGACTGGTCCGCGTCCTGCCCCGAGTCCCCGAGGCCGACGCGCAGCGCGAACCAGCCGATCAGTACGTGCACGAGTCCGCTCATCACGAAGCCGCCCCGGGCGATCCCCTCGAAGACGGGATGCTCGGTGACGCTCTCCGCGGCGCGTTCGACGTTCTCGGCGCCCTCGCGGGCGTCCCTCAGTGATGCCATGCCCGCACTGTACGGCGCGGCGGGTCGGCGGCACGCCGCTCGGATGGGGCCGACGACGCCGCGCTCGCCATTCGCGTCAGACGGCCGGGTCCGCCTCGCGCACCGCCGCGAGTGCCGCGCGGCCCTCGACGGCGAGGTCCTCCCAGGTGAAGCACTCGATGGAGACGTGCCCGGCGTAGCCGCCGTCGCGCAGCGCGGTGAGGAACTCGGCGAGCGGCCAGTCCCCCTGCCCGGGCGGGCGGCGGTCGGTGTCGGCAATGTGGGCGTGGCCCACGCGACCGGCGAGGCGCTGGACGGTCTCGAGGCTCTCGTCCTCGAGCATGACGTGGAAGAGGTCCGCCACCATCCGCACGTCGGACAGGTCGTGGGTGTCGAGGAAGGCGGCCCCCTGCTCGAGGGTGTTCACGAGGTCGGTCTCGCCCTGGTGCAGGGGCTCGAGAAGCACCTCGAGCCCCTGCTCGGCGGCGTGGTCACGGGCGAGGCGCACGGAGCCGGCGAAGCGCTGCTCGCCGTCGGCGCGGGAGACGCCCTCCGGGATCCGGCGCGCGCCGCCGCTGCCGAGGACGACGGTGGCGCCAGGACGTGCCCACGGGGCGATCGCCGCGAACGCCGCGCGCAGGTAGGTCTCGGTCTCGGCGAGGGGCACCGCGGGGTCGGAGACGCGCATCGTGCCGGGGCAGAGCATCGCGAAGCTCGGGGCGGGCGGCACCGGGGCGAGCCCGGCGGCGGGGCCCCACTCCCCCGTCGGATGCTCGACGAGGAGCGAGCCGACGACGGACTGCTCGAGGTAGTCCGAGCCGGCGGCGGCGACCTCGTCGGCGCGGGCGTGGGCGGCGATGATGCCGTGCTGGGCAGGGGTCGGCGTGCTGGTCATGGCGGATCCTTCCGGAGGACAGGCAGCTGGGCGCGCGGGTCAGCGGGGCGCGCCCGCCACCGAGGCGGGCGGCTCCGCAGGGGCGAGCAAGTCAGCAGTTCGGGCAGGTCACAGCGCCGGGAGCGGCCCCGGTAGCGGTTGCACCCCCTCGACGCGGGCACCCCAGGCGGCGGGCAGACCGGGCTGCGGCGGGCCGCCGTCCCAGCCGGCCGCCATGAGCGCGGCGGCGATCAGGGTGCCGCCGTTGGCGGGCAGGTAGACGGGCAGAGTGTCGCGCTGGAAGCAGTGCCCGGCCGCGTCGAAGCGGTTCTTGGGGGTGTCGCGCAGGAGCAGGTCGACGGCCTGCTCGGCCCGGCCCAGCCGGGTCGCGGTGAGGGCCGCGGCAGGGCAGTCCCACCCCCAGGTGCTCTCCCAGTCCCACTCGGCGAGGGCGTCGTCGAGCGCCTCGCCGGCGGCGGCGTCGGGGATCGTGCCGGTCGGCGGGACGAGGCCGTGGGCGAGCAGGTGGGCGGGGTGGTCGGACCGGGTCATCGCGGGGCCGACGCGGAAGGTGCGCAGGCGCCCGTCGGCCCGCAGCGGGGAGTGCACGCGCGCTGCGAGCGCGCTCAGCTCCCCGGCCCGCGGATCGCCGCGGCGCTCGCGCCAGGCGTCGGCGATCCGCAGCGCCCAGGCGGTGTAGGCGAGCTCGAAGGCGGGGTCCTGCAGGCGGGCGCGGTCTGCGACGTGACGCTCCTGCGCGCCGACGAGCGGCGGGCCCAGCCCGAGCCGCCCGTCGGGGTCCTCGCGGAGCACCGTGGCGAGGAACTCGGCGGACTCCTCGACGATCTCCTGCAGCATCCCGTCGCCGCCGAGGGCGGGGTCGGCGCGGCGGCACAGCTCGGCGAGGTGGATCGGGTGCGGCTGCTGCCACAGCAGGAAGGGGCCGATGTCGCTCGGCGACTCGCGCAGGTCAGGGCCGATCTGCTTGGGCCAGCGAGCACCGCGCAGCCCCTGCTCGCGGGCGGTCGCACGGGCCGACGGCAGCAGCGCCGCATAGGTGCCGAGGCCGCGGAGCAGGGAGTCCGCGTCGCCCCAGAGCGGGAAGGGCGCCGCATGCCACCAGTGCATCTCGAGGTGGGCGCGGCCGCGCCAGGAGTTCTGCAGCAGACCGGTCTCGGCGGGCGGGAAGACGCCCGCGGCATGGACCCGCTGGATCTGGCGCGACAGGATCACGCGGCGCTCGAGCTCGTGCGCGCGGGGATCGTCGGCCGCGGAGAGGTCGAGCGCGCCCGTGCCCTCCCAGTGCTCGCCCCAGAAGCGGCCCGAGCGGTGCCGGATCTCGGCCGCGTCGCGCGGGAGGTCGGTGTGCCCCGTCGGCCGGGCGGTGAGGGCGAGGTGCGGGGAGCGGGTGGGGCGGAGCAGGAGCGCGACATCGAGCGGCCCGGTTCCCGCCGCGTCCGGTCGGGCTCCCCCGGCGTCGGGGGCGTCGAGCCGCACCCGGTGCGCGCCGACCCGGCGCACCCGGGCGCCGGTCACGTCGACGCGGTAGCCGAGGTCGTCGAGCTCGCGGTGGATCGTCGGCCCGTCCACGGCCGTGGTGTGGGCGTCCTCCCGTGCCCAGTCGGCGGAGCCGTCCCAGGCCTCGCTGCCGTAGGGGAAGCGCAGCTCGAGGGCGAGGTCTCCGCCGCTGACGGCGAGCGCGAGCGCGTCGGCCTCGGGGTCGGCGGCGGTGAGCACCGTGATCTCGTCGCCGCGATACCGGAAGCGGCTGGTGACCAGGCCCGTCCACAGGTCCAGCTGCTGCTCGGCGTCGGTCACGGCGGCGGGGTCGAGGACCCGGCCGCCGTCCCGCTCGACGAGCACGAGCCGCAGCAGGGAGACCTTGTGCGGATTGGCGCGGAACCAGGTCGCGCGGCCCTCGTCGGCGCCCGCCTCGGAGGGGCCGACGAGATCCATGTAGGTCGCGGGCCCGTGCGGGGAGTCGTAGACCCGCAGATGCTCCTCCCAGGTCGCGTCGTCCCGCTGCGGCACGCTGTGCCAGCCCCACTCGGCGAGCGCCGTCGCCTGCGCGGCGCCGGGCACGGCGGGCAGGGTGTGGGTCCCGGTGCGGTCCAGGCCGACGGCGAAGCGGCCGTTGCCGACCGAGAGGACCGCGGCGCTGCCCGCGTCGAGCCGGGGTCGGTGCCGGTCGACGAGCGCCCGCCGGTCGATCATGAGCCGTCGATCGCCGCGGTGGCCTCCTCGAACCAGGCGGCGGCGGCCTCGGCGGGGGTCATCCGACCGAACAGGACCTCCTGCTGATTGCGCGGGGTGATCTCCTCGATCGCGGTGGAGCCGGCGGGACCGATCCACGTGGGCTTCAGCTCCATCGCGGAGA
Organism: Brachybacterium sp. J144; assembly: GCF_036321705.1. NCBI lineage: Bacteria > Bacillati > Actinomycetota > Actinomycetes > Micrococcales > Dermabacteraceae > Brachybacterium > Brachybacterium sp. J144. Next base: position 9,734 of record NZ_JAZDCG010000019.1, on the reverse strand, counting down.
GCTGGTCGATGTAAGCGACCTCGGCCTGGGCGGTCGCGGACAGCTCGGGGAGGATCGCCTCGCGCTGGGCGGCGACGGCGGGGACTCCGCGGTCGGTGAGCACGAGCCGGCCGGCGTCGGGGTCGGTGAGCAGGAAGCTGACGAAGCTCGCGGCGATCTCCGGGGCGGCGGTGCGGTTCGAGATCGTGTACATCTGCGAGGGCTGCAGCCAGGCGCCCGGTTCCCGGCCCTCGCCGGGCAGGGGCACGAGCTGCAGCTCGGTCGCGGCGACCTCGCTGAGGGAGGTCAGCGAGCTGGACCAGGTGGCCATGAACGCGGCCTGCCCGGTGCCCATGAGGGTCTGCTCGTTGGAGACCTCGGCGAGCTCGACGAGGCGGTCCGCGCTCGGGGCGGCCCCGGTGTCCACGAGGTCCTTCGCCAGCTGGAAGAAGCCCTCGACGGTGCCGATGTCGAGTCCCAGCTGTCCGTCCTCGGTGTAGAGGTTCTGGCCGCGCTGGCGGGCCCACAGGTCGAGGGAGTCGTGGGTGAGGGTGGTGCCGGAGCCGAAGGTGCCCTCGGGGCTCGCCGCGGTCACGGCGGCGCAGACCTCGACGTACTCGTCCCAGGTCCAGGTGGCGGTGTCGGGCATGTCGATCCCGGCGGCCTCGAGCACGGCGGGGTTCACGATCATGGCGGGGGCGTTGATGCCGGTGGGGACGGCGACGACGGTGCCGTCGACGGTGCCGGGCGAGAGCGAGGACTCGTCGAAGACGCTCAGGTCCAGCTGCTCCGCCATCGACCCGAGGTCGAGCAGCAGGCCGCGCTCGGCGTACTCGGCGGGATAGGCGCCGCCCATGGTGATCACGTCCGGCTCGTCGCTCGCGGCGACGGCCGTGTTCAGCCGGTCCCAGTAGGAGGAAATGTCGCCCGGCTCGGTGGTGATCGTGACGTCCGGGTTCCGTTCGCGGAAGAGCGCGACGATCTCCTCGGTGGTGGCCTGGCGGTCGGTGTTGCCCCACCAGGAGAAGCGGATCGCCTGGTCGCCGCCGCTGCGCTCCGCGGCGTTCGGGTTGCAGGCGGCGAGGGCCGCGCCGCCGACGGCGAGGATCGACGCGCCGGCGAGCGCCCGGCGGCGGCTGAGCGAGCGCACGGACAGCGGGGCGGACAGGGGGCGGGGTCTGCGGGGCATCAGGGTTCTCCGGGAGGTGGCGGGACGCGGGGGTCAGAGCTCGCCGAGGATCGCGGCGAGGCGGTCGACGGACTGGGCCGCCTCGGGCAGGCCGACCTTGTTGAGGTGGCCGTGGGTGACACCGGCGCGCACCGCGTACTCCACCTCGACGCCCGCCTCGGCGAGCTGCTCGGCGTAGCGACGGGCGGAGAGACGCAGGTGGTCGTACTCGTCGGACTCGAGATAGGTGCGCGGCAGCACGGCCAGCTGCTCGGGGGTGCCGAGGCCCGGGAAGTCGTGCGCGGTGGCGCGCTCGAGCGGCCCGCCGAGATAGTTCTCGGCCATGCGCCGCATCTTCTCCGGGGAGAACCCGAACTGCTCGGGCAGCTCGGCGAGCGCTGCGGACTCCTCCTCCGTCGGCTCGGGGTTCAGCGGATGCGTGACCGGGTACATCAGCAGCGACGCGGCGGGGGCGCGGCCCGCCTCGGCCAGGCGCAGGCTCGCGGCGGCGGCCAGGTTGCCGCCGGCGCTCGCCCCGCCGAGGGCGAGGCGGTCCGGGTCGATGCCCAGCTCGTCGGCGTGCGCGCGGGTCCAGTCGACGGCGGCGATCACGTCGTCGCAGGGGATGGGGGCGCGCACGTCGAGGTCGGGGGCGGTGCCGGGGATCCGACGGGCGGGGCTGCCGCCGGGCGGCTCGTCGCACAGCCGGTAGTCGACGGAGACGACGACGGCGTCCGCCCGGCCGGCGACGCCGCGCGCGGTCGCATCGCCCTCGGGCATGTCGAGGTCGCCGTGCTGGAAGCCCCCGCCGTGGCAGAAGACGAGCACGGGGCGGGGCCCGGTCGCCGCCACGGTCGGGGTGTAGACCCGCACGGGCACGGGACCGTGCGGCCCCGGCGCCTCGGCGTCCTCGACCCGGAGATCCCACTCCTCGCGGGGCCCGTAGGGCGCGTTCCAGGCGGCGTCCTGCTCGGGGGTGGGGCCGCCGTCGGCGAGGGCGGCGGCGAGGACGCGCAGGCGGCGCGCCATGTCGCCTAGCTGCGCGGGGGAATCGGTGGTGGTCATGGGGACCTCTCGGGGTGGTGCGGGCGTGGCGGGGCGGCGGGTGCCGAGCGCGGGCGTGACGGAGCCGACGGGGGCGGGCTCAGCGGGGCCGGGAGGCGAGCACGACCTCGCAGTCGAAGCGCTGCGAGGAGTCCATGTCGCCGCGGAACCACAGCAGGTGCTCGGTCGCCGGATCGCCGGGGGCGAGGATCGGGCGCAGGTTGTCGACGGCCGAGTCCTCGGTGATCGGGGTCCAGGACCAGGTCAGCCCGCCGTCGGCGGTGCGGCCGCGGAACAGCTCGTGGTGGGCGAGCGTGCGGCCGTCGCGCGGGTCGATCGGGGTGGAGGCCACGAGGGCGTCGGCGTCGTAGGGGTCCAGGGCCGCGAGACCGCTGTAGTCCTGCTCGTGGGGCAGCAGGCCGGGGCCGGCGGCGGCGAGCGGGGAGACGGTCCACTGCCCGTCGGCGCCGAGGCGGGCGTAGAGGAGCCGCAGATCGGGGACGGGCACGTCGTTCCCGTCGGCGTCCCGTACCGCATCGGGGCCGGTGATCGCGGCGCCCTCGGGCCAGCCGGGGTGGTCGGCGCGGGCGGTCATCACGGCGCTGACCACGCCGTCGACGACGCGCAGGTCGGTGGTCCAGGCGTGGCTGAGGAGCGCGCCGCCCACCTCGCTGCCGCGGGGCAGGATCGTGGTGAGCTGGTCCTGGTTGACGGGCGGGTCGACGAACAGCTCGCCGCCCACCACGGCGCCGGTCGAGTCACGGAGGCGGCCGCCGGAGATCACGCCGTGGTGGATCGCGTTGTCGTCGTCGCGCGGGTGATGGTCGGTCGCGACCACGTGCAGGCCGTCCGGGCCGTCGGCATAGCGGGCGTAGGCGTTGACGTAGCCGATCTTCTCCCTCTCGAAGAGCTTGCCGGCGAAGGTCCAGCTCTCCCCGAGGTCGTCGGAGACGAGGGCGCAGGGGTCGTCGTTGATCGCACGCACCAGGCAGTACAGGCGCCCGTCGATCTCGTGGATATTCGAGTAGGTGACGCGGCGGCCGTCGGTGAGATGGGACCAGTCGAAGACCCGCTCCTCGCCCCAGCGCGTGGGGTCGCCGACCTCGCTGATCCGCCAGTAGGTGTTGTCGTCGGTCTTGTGGCGGGCGTAGACGGCGAGCCAGCGGCCGTCGGGGCGGAGCCACAGGGCGGGGACGTCGTGGTCGTCGGACTCGAAGCCCTCGTGCAGGGTCACGACCTGCACCTCGCCGGTCCCGAGGTCCACGACGTTCAGGTCGAGATCGCCGCCGCGGCGGTCCCCGTCCTTCCCCGCGACCGAGGCGATCGAGCCGACGACCAGCAGTCGCCGCTCGGGGTCGACGAGGGCCCGCTCGTCCTGGAACCAGCACCAGGCTCCGTTGTCGTTGAGGATCTGCGGGGCGGGTTCGGGGGTCGACATCGAGTCTCCTCGGAGGGGGTGAGCCGCCGCGGCACGGCCGCGCGGGGGTCGACGTGTCGGTCACGCCTCGGCGCGTGAGGGCCCGACGATGGTCGTCGTCCCATCCTTGACGGCCCGGCCCACGAGGTCAAGCGCTTTCCGCCCCTCGGCTCCCGCCCGCTCGGTCGCGGGAGTTCGTCGGACGGCCAGCCTCTCCGCGGAGGCACAGCGCGGTGATCAAGCGAGGTGGAAGTACTGCGGGAGGACCTGCTTCTCGCCGCCGCCGGGGGCGAAGTACTCGGCCATCGCCGCCTCCCAGCGGGGGCTGATGGCGGCGCGGGCGATGGCGTCCTGCGCGGCGTCGACGTCCTCGGATTCGAAGTACCCGACGACCATCCCGTCCTCGGGCCGCAGGAAGAGGGAGTAGTTGCGCCAGCCCGCCGCGGACAGGGCCTCCCGCATCTCGGCCCACACGTCCTGGTGCGCGGCGACGTACTCGGTCAGCTTCTCGGGGCGCACGTGCAGCAGGAAGCAGCAGCGATGCGGGCTGCGCGCGGTGGACGCGGCGAGAAGGTGGTTGAGGTCGGGGTTGGTCATCGGGGCTCCTGGGCGGTGGGGGCCGACGGGGCGGCAGGATCGGTGGGGCCAGTCTGGTCCGTCTGGTCCGTCGGGCCGACGGACGTGGTCGCGTCGGGGTTCAGCCCGCCGCCGCGCGGGTCGCCGGCGGCGAGGCGGTGGCCGTCGCGGCGCTCGATCGCTCGGAGGCTCCAGCCGACGAACGCGGCGATCTTGTCGGCCCCGCGGCGCTGGAAGTGCGTGTCGTCCGCGAGCCCGTCGGGCCAGGTGCGGTGCAGTCCGCGCGGGTAGTGGCTGAGCAGCGAGCGGGAGTCCTCGACGCCGAGGTCCTCGTACAGCCAGCTGGTGAAGACCTGCAGGTCGATGAGGGGAACGTCGAGCTCGTGGGCGAGGTCGCGCACGGTGTCCGGATAGTCGCCGTGACTGGGCTCGAGGCGGTCGCCGACGAAGCGGCGGCGCTCCACGGAGGTGCACAGCACGGGCCGCGCCTCCCGGGCGCGGACCTCGGCGACCATGTTCCGCAGTCGCTCCGCGTAGCCGGTGCGGGCGCCGAGGAGCTCCGGCTGCTTCTGGTCGTTGTGCCCGAACTGGATCAGCACCGTGTCGCCCGGGGCGAGGCCCGCGAGCAGCTCGGGCCAGTAGGTCTCCCGGCAGGACTCCGTGGTCCCGCCGCCGACGGCGAGGTTCCGCACGGGGGCGTCGACGTGCGCGTCGAGCAGCGCGCCCCAGCCAGACATGGGGAACTCGGCGGGCGGGCACGCCGCGACCGTGGAGTCCCCGGCGAGGTGGTAGGTCATCGCCGCGCCTCCCCCGCGGACGCGATGGCCGCGGCGCCGTCATCGTCGTCACCGACGTCGTTACCGTTGAGGTACGGGATCCGCGCGGGCAGGTGCTCCCCGATGAGGGCGAGGTTCGCGATCGCCGAGAGACCGTACTGGGCGGCCCCGTTGGTGCCGAGGAAGTCGGCCTCGAGGACGGGCTCGAGGACCGTCGGGCCGTCGACGCTGGTCAGCGACCAGTCGGCACGGGCGACCATCGAGTCGGAGTTGACCTGGTCCCCCTTCCCGAGCAGGAAGGCGTCCCAGGCCCGCGCGGCGAGCTCCGGGTCCTCGGCGGAGGCGGCGTGCTGGGCGAGCAGGCGGCTGTAGGCGGGGATCAGCGAGATCCCGGTGAGCGGGGCGCCGAAGCGCTCGGTCTGCTCCTCGGGGGTCGCGAGGTAGTAGCGGCAGTACTCGTCCCACGCGCGGGCGAAGCCCGGATCGTCCACGAGGTCGAGCAGCTCGGGCACGATCTCCGCGAGGCCGAAGACCGCGGCGAGGTGGGAGACCTGGATCCGCTCGCGGGTGGTGTCGAAGCGGCGGGCCTCGAGGTCCCACAGCGCCTCTCCGGTGAAGAAGCCCTGACGCAGAGCGCCGATCCCGGCGAGCGCCCCGCGGATCTTCTCCTCGGCGCCCGCGTCACCGTGCCGCTCCCAGGCGGTCAGCCAGGCGCCGAGCAGGGCGCCGAGGTCGGTGCCCAGGCCGATCGCGAGGGCGCGGCGGTCGGGGGCGTAGACGTCGGTGCGGACCTTCCGCGTCGCGTCGACCCGCAGCAGCGCGTCCTCGGAGGCGGCGACCTCGTCGAGCAGCTCGCCGACCCGCTCGTCGGCGGTGAGGAAGAAGTGGTGGCGGCGGTAGACGGCGCTCGAGACGCGCAGCTGCTTCGCGCTGCAGCCGAAGTGCTGCACGTTGTGCCGGGTACCGAGGCCGACGAAGGGACCGGCGTGGTACTGGTCGACCTCGCCCGTGTGGCGGCTCATCGCCTCGGCGAGGCGGAACACGGCGGCGTCGCCGCTGCGCAGGAAGTCGGTCCACAGCCACAGGTCGGGGGACAGCTCGGAGTTGTCCCAGGCGTAGCCGCCCACGTCGTAGCGCCAGGTGTGCCGGTCCCGGTCGTAGGTGTGCATGACGTCGCCGTGGTCCCAGAATCCGTACCAGCGGCGCTGCTCGACCTCGCGGAGGTAGTGCTCGCGCAGGAACAGCAGCCGGTCCTCGAGGTGGGCGCGCTGCGGGGTGGAGCGGTCCACCGGCGCCCAGATCCCGAGCACGCCCGCGGCGCGGATCCGCTCGGGGGAGGCGGCGGGCTGCGGCGGGAGGGCGCAGGCGGCGGCGAGCGCGGAGAGCTCCTCGGAGGGCGGGGTCGCGCCGAGGGCGTCGAGCACCAGCTCGTGGGTGCGGGCGATGCCGCGGGCGTCCCCGAAGCCGGGCTCGTAGTCCTCGTAGGTGATCTCGAGGGCCTCGAGCTGGTCCTCGAAGGTGTCCTGGCCGAGGCCGTCGTGGAAGAAGCGCAGGTCCATCGGCTCGGCCGCTGGGGAGTACATCCACACGGTCAGGGTCGCGGCGTCGCCGCGGGCTCCCTCGACGTCGAGCTGGGTGGGGTGGATCCTCCAGAAGTCGCGGAGGCCGGCGCCGATGCCGCCGTGGGTGTCGCCGACGTACGCGTAGCCGCGGGAGCGGGAGCCGCCGGGGGCGGCGATCCAGGGATGCTCGGCGTCGGTGCGCTTGGCGACGGTGTACCCGTCCGGGGAGAGCTGGCGCAGGGTCCAGGCGTCCCAGCAGGGGACGAAGCGCAGCCGGCCGGAGACCGTCTCCGCCCACTCCGTCAGCGGCGGGGTGGGGCGGCCCTCGACCTGGGCGCGGCGCACCTCCTCCCCCGGGTCGCGGCGCAGTCCCGTCACGCCTTGCACCGCCTCGGTGAGGAAGCCTCCGGCGCCGCCGGCGAGGCGCACGTGCCGGTCGTAGGGGGCGGCGCGCAGCGGGACGTCGACGCGCAGGCCGAGGGAGGTCAGAAAAAGTCGCTCCGGATCCGCGTCCCACACGATCGAGTGCACGATCCGCACGCGCGGGGTGCCGGCGGTGACGTAGAGCCGCAGGACGACGGGCAGGACGCTCTCGCCGTCGACCTCGTGCCGGCCCGCGAGGCGCAGCACCGCCTGCTGCTCCCCCGCCCGCTCGACGCGCACGTCGTCGATCCGCACCTCGTGCTCGCGGCGCGGCGCGCGCGGGTCCGCGGAGGCGGCCGACGAGGCGACCAGCCGGCCCGCGACCCCCACCTCGCGCCCCTCGGCGCGCAGCGCCCGGATCGGCGCGGTCCCGGGGCCGACCTCGAGGGTCAGACGATCGGAGACGACGCGGAGGCCTCCGTCGGCCGCCTCCTCGATCCGCACCCGCCCGGAGCCGTCGGCCCCCGCGGGGGTCTCCCCACCGGCGTCCGGACCCGTCCCCTCCCGGGGGAGCAGTTGCCCCTCCCCCGTCGGCGCGAGGCCCGCGTGACCGGACCACTTCACCGACCCGTCGGGCCAGCGGGCCGTCACCCAGCTGTCGACCGGCGTGGCGCCGTCCTCGCCGACGAGGTCGAGCGCGGGCAGCTCCCGCACCGCGCCGCGGGGCCAGGGCACGCCCCACTGGGCGGGCACGGCGGCGGCGCCCTCGCGCGGCTCGAGCAGGCGGATCCCGGTGTCGGGAAGGGAGGTCATGGGGGTCCTCTCGGAGGGGTGGTGCGGGGACGCGGCGTCCCGGGTGTCGCCGGATCAGCCCTTGACGGAGCCGATCATCACGCCCTTGGCGAAGTGCTTCTGCAGGAAGGGGTAGACGCACATGATGGGGAGGGTCGCGATGACGATCACCGCGAACTTGAGGCCCTCCTTGGGCGGGACGTAGTTGGGATCGAGATTGCCGATCGTGGTGGAGGGATCCGTCGAGATCGTCACCTGGCGCACGAACATCTGCAGCGTCCACTTCGAGCTGTCGGAGATGTACAGCAGCGGCGACATGAAGTCGTTCCACAGACCCACCGCGTAGAAGAGCGAGAAGGTCGCGATCACGGGCTTCGAGAGCGGCAGCATGATCCGCCAGAAGGTCGTGAACTCGTTCGCGCCGTCGATCTCCGCAGCCTCCCGCAGCTCGCCGGGGAGCTGCTGGAAGAAGGTGCGGATGACGATCAGGTTGAAGGGGTTGATCGCCATCGGCAGGATCAGCGCCCAGTACGAGTCGAGCAGGCCCAGCTGCTTGACCACGAGGAACAGCGGGATCATGCCGCCGGAGAACAGCATGGCGAAGAGCACCAGGCGCATGATCAGCCCGCGGCCGACGAGGTTCGGGTCCGAGAGAGGGTAGGCCATCAGGAGGGTCATCGTGATCTGCACCAGGGTGCCGACGACGGTCACGCCGATGGTCACCAACAGCGAGCGGACGAAGGTGTCCGTCGAGAAGATGTAGCGGTAGGTCTCGAGGGTCGGGTCGTTCGGCCACAGGAAGAAGGGCCGGGCGACGATCTCCGCCTCGGAGGCGAAGGACGCGGCGAGCACGTAGAGGAACGGCAGGATCGTGAGCGCGGCGAAGCCGAGCAGCAGCGCGATGTTCGCCCCGTCGAAGATCCTGTCCTTGGGGGTGTTGTACTGCAGGGAGGACATGGCGGGCTCCTAGAACAAGGACGAGTCGGAGAACTTCTTGGCCAGCCAGTTCGCTCCGAGGATGAGGATGAGGCCGACCACGGACTTGAACAGGCCGATCGCCGTCGAATAGCTGTACGCGCCGTTGGTGATGCCCATGAAGTACACGTAGGTGTCGAAGACGTCGGCGACATCGCGGTTGAGCGAGTTGGTGAGCATGTAGATCTGCTCGAAACCGGTGTCCAGGAAGTTGCCGATGTTCAGGATCAGCATGATGATCACCGTCGGGATGATCGCGGGGATCGTCACGTGCCGCAGCTGCTGGAACCGCCCCGCGCCGTCGAGCATCGCGGCCTCGTAGAGGTTCTTGTCCACGCCGGCGAGCGCGGCGAGGTAGATGATCGTGCCCCAGCCGGTGCCCTTCCAGAGGGTCTGCGCCATGATCAGCGGCCGGAACCAGTCGGGGTCGGCGAGGAAGTTGACGCGCCCGCCGAACAGGTCGTTGAACAGCACCGTGATCGGGCCGACGTCGAGGGCGAACAGCAGATAGGTCAGGCCCGACACGATCGCCCAGGACAGGAAGTGCGGGATGTAGATCGCGGTCTGAATGAACTTCTTCAGCAGCTGCTTGCGCAGCTCGTTGAGCATCAGCGCGACGATGATCGGCGCCGGGAAGGCGATGACGATGTTCAGCACCGCGAGGATCAGGGTGTTGCTGAGCAGGCGCCCGAAGTCGGGGCCGCTGAACAGCCGCTCGAAGTGGTCCAGGCCCACCCAGGGGCTGCCCTGCATGCCGAGGAACGGCAGGTAGTCCTGGAAGGCGATGGTGATGCCGTACATCGGGGCGTACTTGAAGACCGCGAAGTAGACGATCCCGGGGATGAGCATCAGATAGAGCACGGGGGCGCGGCGCAGCCGCTTGAGCAGGCTGCGGCGCCGGTGGGTCGAGCTCGCGCCGGGCGCGGGGCCCTCGTCGAGCTGCACCGGGGCGAGCGCATCCGGCGCGCTGGAATTGGTCATGACCATGGTCCGTCCTTCCTCCGACGGGTCGGCGGGGGGGGGGGGGGGGGGGGGGGGGGAGAGCGCCACACCCACAATCAGGCGCCGCCCGCCAGGGCGAC
>NZ_JAZDCG010000018.1:0-5997 GCF_036321705.1 Brachybacterium sp. J144 | reverse complement strand
GTGCTTGTGGTTTTTTTTCCTTTGGGGGGGTGGGAGGGGGGGGCCAAAGAACCCCCCCCCCCCCGCGGACCGTCAGTTGGAGCCCGCCTGGAAGAGCTCGTTCATCTCGTCGATGACCTGCTGGCCGCCGCTGCTGGTCCAGCGCTCGAGCTCGGCGGTCAGACCCGCCTCGTCGAACTGGCCCGCGAGGTACTTCAGGCGGGCGTCGACCACGATCTGGTCGAGGATCGCGCCGTTCTGCAGGTAGCTCTTGGACATGTAGGCGGCGCCGGGATTGAAGACGGCGTGCTCGAGGTCCGCCTCGTGGAAGGCGAGACGCTTCTCGGCGAGCTCCTTCTCGGGCTCCCCCTCGGGGCGGGCCGGGTAGCCGAGGTAGCCGTTGGACTGCGAGCCGATCTGGGCGAAGGCGGAGATGTCACTGGCGATGAGCGTCGCCTCGTCGGACTCGATCGGGATCGACTCGCCGCCGTCGACCTCGTAGTTCACGCCCTCGATGCCGTTGTTCAGCAGGCGCTGGCCCTCCTCGGACGAGAGCTTGTCCAGGGCGGTGAGCACGGTCGCGAGCTGCTCCTCGGTGGGGACCGCGGCCTTGGGGATGGTGAGGTAGCCGGCGTAGCCGGGGGTGGGCAGGGCCCAGAGGGTGCCGTCGGGGTTCTTGAGGTTGCCGACCATGGTGACCTTGTCGCCGTAGCCCTCGGGGTCCGCGTCCTTGAACAGGCCCATGAGCTGGCCGCCGCGCGAGGAGACGTCGGCGATGATGCCGCCCTTGCCGGTGAAGAAGGGCTCGTTCCAGGTGGCGGCGTCCATCGTCGCGAAGTCGGCGTTGATGTGACCGGCCTCGACCATGGCGCGCATCGAGCGGTTCGCCTCGACGAACTCGGGCGCGAGGAAGGCGGGCGAGAGCGAGCCGCCCTCGTCCTTCCACACGTTGGCGGTGCCGTGCCAGGTCTCCCACAGGTCGTAGGGGCCGTTGTTCCCGTACCCGTTCCAGGCGGGGATGATCAGACCGGTCGTGGCGGAGCCGTCGCCGGCGGGGTTGTCCTCGGTGAAGGCGCGGGCGATCTCCATGAGGTCGTCGGTGGTCTCGGGCTCGGCGAGGCCGAGGTTCGCGAGCCAGTCCTTGCGCAGGATCACGGCGGCGCGCATGGCGTCGCGCAGGCGGAAGATGCCGTAGGTGCGGCCGTTGATGCTCGCGCCGTGCGCGACCTCCTTGTTCTCCGGGGTGAGGTTCGGGTAGTCGGCGAGGATGTCGGTGAGGTCCCAGTAGCCGCCGGCCTCCGCGGTCTGCGCGAACTCGGCGGTCTTGCCCGTCTGCACCATCACGTGGGGGATGTTGTCGCTGGCCATGGTGACTGTGACCCGCTCGCCGTAGCTCGAGTTGGGGACCCAGGTGATGTCCAGCGGCATGCCCACGAACTCCTGGATGGCCTGCTGCAGCTGGCCCTCGGGGTCGGGGGCGGTCTCGGAGAGCAGCGGCGCCATGATCTTCAGGGTGGTGATCTCCGCGGTGGAGCCGGAGCCCCCGCCGGAGGATCCCCCGCAGGCGGCGAGGCCGAGGGCGGTGGCACCGGCGGCGGCGCCGCCGAGGAGGGTGCGACGAGAGAACATCGTGGGTCCTTTCACAGGGCGCCCGAGGGGCGCGGAGGGGAGGCGCGGCGGCGATGCCGGGCCGGGAGACCGACCGCCCTGGTGGGCGGCGGGAAGGGGTGGCGGGGTCGGTGAGAGGTCAGGCCGACGGGGTCGGGGCGACGCGGGCCGACGGGGACGGTCCCGAGCGGAGGAGGGGCGTCGGTGCGCCCTCCGCGGCTCGGGCGGTGGGCGCGGGGCGGGGTGCCTCCGCGGCGGCGAGCAGCTGCTCGTTGCGGTCGAGCGACCGCCCGACCAGGTGCTGGGAGAGCAGGACCGGGACGCCGACCCCGAGGAAGGGGATCAGGCCCGGGAGCGAGAGGGCCGCCCCGCCCCAGAGCAGCAGCACCGCGGCGAGCAGCAGCGTGGTGGGCAGCTGGGCGAGGGCGAGCAGGGCCGAGCGCGGCAGCACGGCGGGGACCCTCAGGTCGTGGCGCAGCTCGACGGAGGGGATGTGCAGCAGTGCGGCAAGCAGGAGGATCGCGCCGATCGCCGCGGGGGCGCGCACGGCGAGCGGGGCGCCAGCGGCGGTCAGGGCGCCGATCCCGAGGAGGAGCAGCAGCGCCGGGGCGCCGAGGGTCAGCTGGGCACGCCAGAACTGCGCGCGCCACACCTCGGCGGCGCGGCGGAGGGTGATCCGCTGTCCCCGCTCGGCGCGGGCGGCCGCGTCGGTCACGGCGACGGTGGCGGGGGCCCAGCCGAGGATCACGCCGCCGGCGAGGGTGCCGAGCAGCCACAGTCCCTGGAGGAGGACGGCGCGCAGCAGCAGGTCCGCGGCGGTGCCGAGGGCCCCGGTGATCCGGTCCATGTCAGATCGCCTCCACGAGGAGGTCGGAGTACTCGGCGATCAGCGGGGCCATCTGCCGCAGGCCGATCGCGCCGCCGCGCCGGGCGGGACCGCCGACGCCGCCGTCGTCGATCCAACGCAGGCAGTCGATCCCCTCGATGGAGAAGGTCAGCTCGGGTCCGCGCCAGGTGAGCGCGAGGCGGTAGTCGCGATCGGCATCGAGGACGGCGGGCAGCGGGTCCGCACCCTGGGCGACGAGGTGGAAGCCATGGCTCTTCCGGACGTTGCACGTGTGCAGGCTGCGCTCGGACTCCCACATGCGGCGGTAGTAGGAGAGGTGGTAGGCGTCGATCGCGCCGGAGTGGTACTGGTCGTACTCGCCGGTGCGCGCGGGCAGCTCAGGATGGTGGATCGAGCGGCCGTCGCGGGCGCGGGCGGCCCAGAAGATCATGGCGAGACCGGGCTCGCGCAGGGGTCGGAAGCCCCAGCTGATCCGCACGTCGCCCTCGTGCTCGACGGGGAGCCAGGCGACGAAGTTCGCGGCCTGCCCCTCGGCGGGGTCGGCGGCGCTCTCGAGGCGGAGACGCCCCTGGGGGAAGGTCGCGACCATCGGCCCCTCGACGCGCCAGTCGGCGATGTCCTCGGGCGCGGACAGGGACCGGCGATACAGCTCTGTGCTCATCGGAGGGCCTCCTCGTCCGCTCGTGCCGGGACCCGGCGGTGGGCGTCCTCGGCGATGCGCCTCACATCTTGAACCGTTCCAAGTTGGGCGTCAACCGCTTTCCTGGAACTCGTTCCGATGGTCCTGCGACGCTGAGCCGAGTGACCGTTCACTCAGATCCGACCGCACGCAGCACCAGGCCCCGGAAGGATCCGTGCCATCCTCCCCTGAGCTGGGCCGCGCGGTACGAGACCGGTTCCCGTGGCCCTCTCGACCTCTCGCCATACCTGTCACTCGGACGACCCCGAAGAATTCTCGGATGAACGGTCACCCGTTGTGAGATCGTGACCTCGGGAGCGCCAGAGACGGCGCCGCGCAGGCCGATCCGTCCGGTTCCGCAGCCCGCCCCTCCCCCGCGCCGGAGCCGTCCGAGGAGACCCCCATGCAGAACGCCCGTCGGCCCACGATTCGCGATGTCGCGCGCCTCGCCGGCGTCTCGCACCAGACGGTCTCGCGCCATCTCAAGCACGATCCGACGGTCTCCCCGATGCTGGCCGCTCATATCGATCAGGCCGTCGCCCAGCTGGACTATCGCCCGAATCTCGTGGCCCGCGCGATGCGGAACCGTTCCACCGGTCGTCTGGCGCTGGTGCTCCCCGCCGGTGACGGCCGCAGCCCCACAGAGGTGCTCGCCGGCGCGAACGACGCCGCCCAGGAGGCGGGCTTCGCCCTCGAGGTGGTGACCCTCCCGTCCGGCGAGCTGGAGGGCGGGCGCGTCGCGGAGCTCGCCGACTCGGGGCTCTACGAGGCCGTGCTCTCCCTCACCGACCTGGCCGCCGGCGGGCGGGAGCGGCTGGGCACGGTCCCGATCATCTCGGCCCCGGTGTACGACCGTCGTCTGCGGGGCGTGGGTCCGCTCTCCGAGGCGAACCGCATGACCGAGCTGGTCCAGGGCCTCGCCGACCTCGGCCATCGCGAGCTGCTGCACCTGACGGGGGACCGCGGCCACCCCTCCTCCCAGCGTCGGCGCGAGGCCTATCTCCATGCCGTGGACGACCTCGGGCTGCGCTCCGCCGGGGTGATCGACTGCGGCTGGGACCCGGAGGTGGCGCGCCGGACGATCCTCGAGCTGCCGGCGGACACCGCCACCACCGCCGTGCTCGCCGCGGACGACGTGGTCGCCGCCGGTGTGATCCGCGGGGCGCGGGAGCGGGGCTGGAGGATCCCCGAGGACCTCAGCGTGACGGGATGGGACGACCTGCCCCTCGGTGCCTGGATGTCGCCCTCACTGACCACCGTCTCGATCGACAACCACCGCCTCGGCGCGGAGCTGCTCGAGGAGCTGCTGCGGGTGATGCGCGGCGAGGACCCCGCGATGAACCGGCCCACGATCACGCGGCTCGTCTGGCGCGAGTCGACCGGGCCGGCGCCGGCGCGCTGAGCACCGGCCCGCCACCCCGCATCACCCCGAGCCGGCCCTGCACCGGCCTGGAACGCACACCCGGCGAGCTCACCCGGCGCGGGATGACGCCTTCCCAGCCGCCGCGCGCCGTGCTACCGTCCTGTTGAGTCGTTTCAACATGTCGTGTCCCCCGGGGACATGACCCGGCCCCGCCGTCACCGTCGATCGGCGCGGCCCGTCCCCCAAGGAGCACCATGACCACCCCCGCTGTCCTGCCCGACGCCGTCGCCCGCGACCTGCGCGAGTTCTCCATCGAGGTGCCGAGCTGGGCCTACGGCAACTCCGGCACGCGCTTCAAGGTGTTCTCGACCCCGGGCACCCCGCGCGACCCCTTCGAGAAGATCGCCGACGCCGCGCAGACCCACGCCCACACCGGGCTCGCCCCGCGCGTCTCGCTCCACTACCCCTGGGACAAGGTGGAGGACGTGGCCGCGCTCCGCGCCCATGCCGAGGGCCTCGGCGTCACGCTCGGCATGATCAACTCCAACACCTTCCAGGACGACGAGTACAAGTTCGGCTCGCTCACCCACTCGGACGCCGCGATCCGCCGCCGCGCGATCGACCATCACCTCGAGTGCCTCGACGTGATGCGCGAGGCCGGCTCGCACGAGCTGAAGATCTGGCTCGCCGACGGCACCAACTACGCCGGTCAGGATTCGATCCGTCGCCGTCAGGACCATCTCGCGGAGTCGCTGCAGGAGATCTACGCGGGCCTGCGCGAGGGCGAGCGGCTCGTGCTCGAGTACAAGTTCTTCGAGCCGGCGTTCTACCACACCGACGTCCCGGACTGGGGCACGAGCCTCATGCACTGCCTGGCGCTGGGCGAGCAGGCCCAGGTGGTGCTGGACACCGGTCACCACGCCCCCGGCACCAACATCGAGTTCATCGTCGCGCAGCTGCTGCGGCAGAACCGGCTCGGCGCCTTCGACTTCAACTCCCGCAACTATGCCGACGACGACCTCATCGTCGGCGCCGCGGACCCCTTCCAGCTGTTCCGCATCCTCTTCGAGATCGTGCAGCAGGACGCCCACCGCCCCGCCTCGGGCGTGAATTTCATGCTCGACGAGTGCCACAACCTGGAGTCGAAGATCCAGGGTCAGATCCGCTCCGTGCTCAACGTGCAGGAGACCCTCGCCAAGGCGCTGCTGGTGGACCGCGAGGCCCTCGCCGATGCGCAGGAGCGCCACGACGTGCTCGAAGCGCACGGCATCCTCATGGACGCCTTCTGGACCGACGTCCGCCCGGCCCTCACGGCGCTGCGCGAGGAGCAGGGCCTGCCGGCCGATCCCTTCGCCGCCTTCCGCGCCTCCGGCTACGAGGCGCAGATCGCCGCGGAGCGTGTGGGCGGGAACCAGATGAGCTGGGGCGCCTGACGCCCCTCGGCCGACGGGGCCGCCCCGTCGGCCGCGCCCTTCAGTCCACCGCCCGCCCGCCCGAAGACCCCCGGCCCCCCCTGTCGGC
>NZ_JAZDCG010000017.1:0-72604 GCF_036321705.1 Brachybacterium sp. J144 | reverse complement strand
CTGTTCTCACCCCCTTCTCTCCCCTCCCCCCCCCCCCCCCCCCCCTCCCCCCCCCCCCCCCCCCCCGCGCCCGTCGGTCCGCCGCCGGCCCGCCCGACGATCACCGGCCCGCCCCGTCGGCCGGTTCGACCCCCTCAGTCCGACCCCCCTCAGCCCTCTCCCGCGCCTCGGCACCGCCCGCCGATCCGCCTGCCCCACCACCCCAGGAGCCCCGTGCCATGACCACCGCCCGCGAGACGATCGACGCCCTCCTCGCCCGCTCCAACGCGCTGGGATCCGACCCGGCCAACACCAACTACGCCGGGGGCAACACCTCCGCGAAGGGCACCGACCTCGACCCCGTGACCGGGGAGGAGACCGAGCTGCTGTGGGTCAAGGGCTCCGGCGGGGACCTCGGCACCCTGCAGGAGAAGGGCCTCGCGGTGCTGCGCCTGGACCGTGTGCGCGCCCTGGTCGACGTCTATCCGGGCGTCGAGCGGGAGGACGAGATGGTCGCCGCCTTCGACTACTGCCTGCATGGCAAGGGCGGGGCGGCCCCGAGCATCGACACCGCGATGCACGCCCTCGTCGACGCCGCGCACGTGGACCACCTCCACCCCGATGCCGGCATCGCGCTCGCGACCGCGGCCGACGGCGAGCGCCTCACCCGCGAGTGCTTCGGCGACGCGGTGGTGTGGGTGCCGTGGCGTCGGCCGGGCTTCCAGCTGGGCCTGGACATCGCCACTCTCCAGCGGGAGAACCCCGCCGCGATCGGCTGCATCCTCGGCGGGCACGGCATCACCGCGTGGGGCGCGACCAGCGAGGAGGCGGAGGCGAACTCGCTGCGGATCATCGCCGAGGCCACGGCCTTCCTCGCCGAGCACGGCGCCGCCGAGCCCTTCGGCGCCCACGACCCGGCCCGCGCGGCCCTGCCCGAGGCGGAGCGGCGCGCGAAGGCGTCAGCCCTGTTCCCGGTGATCCGCGGGCTCGCCTCCACGGACGCCCCGATGGTGGGCCACTGGACCGACAGCGAGGACGTCCACGAGTTCCTCGCCAGTGAGAAGCTTGCGCCGCTCGCGGAGCTGGGCACCTCCTGCCCCGACCACTTCCTCCGCACCAAGGTGAAGCCCCTGGTCCTGGATCTCCCCGCGGACGCCTCCGTCGAGGACTCCATCGCGCGCCTGGCGGAGCTGCACGCCGCCTACCGCGAGGACTACGCCGCCTACTACGACCGCCACGCGGACGAGGACTCCCCCGCCATGCGCGGTGCGGACCCTGCGATCGTGCTGGTCCCGGGCGTGGGCATGTTCTCCTTCGGCGCCGACAAGCAGACCGCGCGGGTCGCCGGCGAGTTCTACGTCAATGCGATCCACGTGATGCGCGGCGCGGAGGCCGTCTCGACCTACTCCCCCATCGAGGAGTCCGAGAAGTTCCGCATCGAGTACTGGTCGCTCGAGGAGGCGAAGCTGCAGCGCCGCCCGAAGCCGAAGCCGCTCGCGACCCGCGTCGCGCTCGTGACCGGCGGCGGCTCCGGGATCGGCAAGGCGACCGCGACCCGGCTCGTGGCCGAGGGCGCGTGCGTGGTCATCGCGGATCTCAACCTCGAGAACGCCCAGGCCACCGCCGAGGAACTGGGCGGCCCGGACAGGGCGGTCGCGCTGCGGGCGGACGTCTCCGACGAGCAGGCCGTGATCGACATGGTCGCCGAGGCGGTGCTGGCCTTCGGCGGGCTGGACCTCATCGTCAACAACGCGGGGCTGTCGCTGTCGAAGCCGCTGCTGGAGACCACCGCGAAGGACTGGGACCTGCAGCACGACGTCATGGCGCGCGGCAGCTTCCTCGTCTCCCGCGAGACCGCGCGGGTGATGGTCGCGCAGGCCATGGGCGGTGACATCCTCTACATCTCCTCGAAGAACTCGGTGTTCGCGGGCCCGAACAACATCGCCTACTCGGCGACGAAGGCCGATCAGGCGCACCAGGTGCGGCTGCTCGCCGCCGAGCTCGGGGAGCACCAGATCCGCGTCAACGGCATCAACCCCGACGGGGTGGTGCGCGGCTCCGGCATCTTCGCCGGCGGATGGGGCGCCTCCCGCGCGAAGGTGTACGGCGTCGAGGAGGAGAAGCTGGGCGAGTTCTACGCGCAGCGCACCCTGCTCAAGCGCGAGGTGCTGCCGGAGAACGTCGCGAACGCCGTGTTCGCGCTGACCGCCGGGGACCTCTCGCACACCACCGGTCTGCACGTGCCGGTCGACGCGGGCGTGGCCGCCGCGTTCCTGCGATGAGCGGCGCGGCTGCCGCAGGGCCCACCGGCCCCCACGCGGTCGCGGCGATCGACCTGGGGGCGACCTCGGGGCGGGTGATGCTCGGCGTGGTCTCCCGCGGCCGCATCGAGCTGATCGGCGCGCACCGCTTCGAGAACCGTCTGGAGACCCGTGAGGGCCATCTGAGCTGGGATCTCGACGCGCTCTGGGCCGAGATCCAGCACGGCCTCTCCGCCGCCCACGACCTCGCCCTGGTGCGCGGCCTGCCGGGGCTGAGCTCGATCGGCGTCGACTCGTGGGCGGTGGACTACGCGCTGATCGGCCCCGACGGGGAGCGGGTCGGCGAGGTGATCGCCTACCGCGATGACCGCACCGACGCCGTCGCGGACCGCCTGGCGGAGACGATCCCCGCCACGAGGCAGTTCGCGCTGACCGGCATCGCCCAGCAGCCCTTCAACACCCTCTACCAGCTCGCGGCCGACGACCGCCTCGCGGACCTCCCCGCGGGGACGACGGCGCTGCTGGTCCCCGATGCGATCGGATTCCTGCTCACCGGCGAGCGCCGCACCGAGCTGACCAACGCCTCGACCACCGGAATGCTCGCCGCGGGCGAGGCGGCCTGGTCGCCGGAGATCCTCGCCGCCGCCGGGGTGGATGAGGGCCTCTTCGCACCGTTCATCGCCCCGGGCGAGGTTCTCGGCACGGTGCGCCCGGAGCTCGGGGCCCACCTCGGCATCGGCGAGGTGCCGGTGATCGCCGTCGGCTCCCACGACACCGCCTCCGCCGTGCTCGCCGTCCCCGCCCGCGAGGAGGACGCGCCGGTCGCGTTCATCTCCTCGGGCACCTGGTCGCTGATCGGCCTCGAGCTCGCCGCACCGGTCGCGACCGAGGCCGCCCACCGGGCCGGTTTCACGAACGAGGGCGGCGTGGACGGCACCGTCCGTTTCCTCAAGAACGTGGCCGGGATGTGGCTGGTCAGCGAGTCGATCCGGCAGTGGGAGGAGTCCGGGGCCCGCGTGGATCTCGACGACTTGCTCGCCGCGGCCGCCGTCGTGCCCGGGAACCGCTTCCGCATCGATCCGACCGATCCGCAGTTCCTCACCCCTGGGAGGATCGCGGACAGGGTGCGCGACGCCGCGCGACCCCTCGGTGAGGACGAGTTCCCCCGCACCCCCGCCGAGCTGGTGCGCTGCATCCTCGAGTCCCTCGCCGAGACCTACCGCGACGAGCTGCAGGCCGCCTGCCGCCTCGCCCGTGTGGCGCTCCCGGACCGGCTGCACGTCGTCGGCGGAGGCAGCCGCAACGCCCTGCTGAACCAGCTCACGGCCGACGCGCTCGGCATCGAGGTCATCGCCGGGCCGATGGAGGCGACGGCGCTCGGCAACGTCGCGATCCAGTCCCGCGCCCTCGGCGCCGTCCCCGACGAGCCCGGCGCGATCCGTCACCTGGTGCGGGCGAGCGTGGAACTCGCGGGGTTCACCCCGTCGTCGGGCGGGCAGGGCGAGCGATAGAGACCTGGCAGGACGCCCACCAGAGAGCATCGCCGCAGATCAGACGACTGGCCGCTCAGCCCACCAGATCCCAGCGAGGATCGGAGAAATGGGCGGCCTCGACCAACGAACCTCGCAGCTCGACGAGCAGCCGGAGGTGCGGTGGTGTCGAGCTGTTGTTGACGTGCGCGACGCTCGCGGCGATCTCTCCGGCACGCTCGATCAGCCAGGTGAGCGGGGCGGGAACCCAACCGAGCACCGTGCCCGTCTCCGTCGCGACGAGGCGCGCCGTAGCATCCACTGCATTGTCAGGCTCGCGCTCGATCCGGAGCGGATCCCCGACTCGCAACTTATCGACCACTCGCTGTTCCTCGACGGTGCGATATCGCATGCCGTGGACGAGGAACTGGAGAGTCTCTCCACCTCCTGGATGCGGGACCGGCAGCTGGATCAGCTCGATCGTGTCGCCCTGGCGTCGGCCGCCGTTCGCCGCAAGGAACTCGAAGGCGCTTGCCGACTCGTCGAGGCCGAGGTTCTCGAGGATTTCCGCTCGGTCCGGGCGTCGCGGAGAGAGCACCCGCTGGGAGAAGAGCGGGAAGAGCGACGACGACACAGCCACTCGGGAAGCGTCCGGGAACCCAGGAAGCCGCTGGACCCCGGTATCCGCCGCGACATCAGCGAAATAACGAAACGCCCAGCCGTCCGGAAGCTGGGTGAGGACGCCCATCCTCCGGTACGCGCGACTGACCGGATCCTGCCTGGTCACGAGGAACGACCGAGCACCATCCAGCAGGTCTTCGCGCGCAGAGGGCGCGTCGAACGAGAGCGTGCTCATGGATCGATCAGCCTCCTCCGGTTCTCCTCCAGCATGCGCAGAACGAATGTACGTCGATGGTCCGACAATCCTGGCGCAGAGTCCACGATGACGGCCACCTGCGCCGTATCGACGTCGCGCAGTCTGGAGATCCAGGGGCCGCCCCATCGGCACAGCGCGTCCTTCGCGAGATCGACGAGAGGAACAGTCTTCCCTCCGTCGAACTTCTTGGCCATCGCCCCGCGAGCGAACTCACGGGGATCTTTCCTCTGCAGGAACGCATCATCCCTTCCGGCGGCGAGCGAGCTCCCGTGGTCGAAGCTCGGGGCGAGGCGAGACCCCTCGGGGCCGACGAGGAGCGCCCAGTTCTCGGAGTGCCGATCCGTGTTGCCGATCCAGGCGTCCAGGACGAGAAAGCCGGCGAAGGCCGTTCGAGCGTCGCCGTCCATGGACCGGTTCGGCGGGTCGATTCCGTCCAGAACCAGTCCGATCGTGTCGAGTCGGTGCCCCGTCCGGTTGCGAGTTCTCGCAGCGTTCGGGATGTAGCTCGGCCCAGCCACCCCGGCGAGGAAGACGTCGCCGCTCTGCAGGTCTTCCTCCTGGCTGGCGATGTTCCGCGATACGCACCCGAACGAATCGGCCCTGTTCGCCAGGTCGACCTCGGCGACGGGAACGCCGATTAGTTTCGCCACTCTGCAGGCGACGAACTCGGACTGCGCATCGAACCAGGTGATCGTGCCTGCATCCTGCCCTTGCTTGCCCAATCGAGCGACTCGACGCGAAGGTTTGAAGAGCCATCTCCGCGGAGGGATCCCTCCGTCCGACGCCGGTTCGAGGAGCCATTCCTTCTTCTGATCGCCGATCCATTCGTCACCGGACACGGCCCACCCGGTCACGTCCCTGATCTCGGCGCTCATGCACGGAGTGTAGGTCCGGGCTCCGACGTTCCAGCGCCCGCCCCGCTCATCCCCTTCAGCCCGACGTCGACTCGCGCTCGACGAGGGTCGGGGTGAAGCTGACCTGCCGCGGTGGGGCGTCGTCGCTGAGCACCTGCTCCTCGAGCAGCGCCAGGGCGGTGCGGCCCATGAGGTCGGCGGGCTGGGCGACGGAGGTCAGGGGCACGACGGTGGAGCGCGCGAAGGCGATGTCGTCGTAGCCGACGAGCGCGATCTCCTCGGGCACCGCGACCTGGTGGCGGAAGGCGAAGGCCTGCAGCACGCCGACGGCGAGCAGGTCGTTGACGCAGAACACCGCGTCGGGCCGCTCCTTCCGCGGCCGGGCGACGATCTCCTCGCCCACCGTGCGGCCGGCGAGGACGCTGAGGTCGTCGGCGTCGAGCACCTCGATCTCGGCGCCCGCCTCGGCGGCGGCCCGCTTCGCCCCGCGCAGACGATCCGCGACCTGCCGCAGGTCGCGACGGGGGGCGAGCACGCCGATGCGCCGTCGGCCGATCTCCACGAGATGCTGCACCGCGATCGCACCCCCGGCGACGTCGTCGACGCTCACCGAGGAGCCGCCCGCGGCGTCGGCCCCGCTCTCCACGAGCACGACGGGCGTGCCGCGGCGACGGATCCCGTCGACCAGGTCCCGGGTCCCGCCGGCGGAGGCGAGCAGGATGCCCCGCACCCGCTGCTCCTCGAACAGGGACAGGTACAGCCGCTCCCGCTGCTCCCGGTTCCCGGTGGAGCCCGCGATCACGGCGAGGGACGAGGCCTCTGCGGCGGTCTCGATGCCGCTCACCAGCTGCGCGTAGAAGGGGTTGCCGGAGTCGAGCACGATCGCGCCGACGGTCCGCGAGGTGCCCACCTTGAGCTGGCGGGCGGCGTCGTTGCGGACGTAGCCGAGCTCGGCGATCGCAGCCTCGACCCGCTCGCGGCGGTCGGGGGAGACGATCTCGGGCCGGTTGAGGACGTTCGAGACGGTGCCGACCGACACCTGCGCGGCGGCGGCGACCTCCTTCATGCTCACCAGTCGTCCTGCTGCCATGGCCCTCCCTCGTCCCGCGGGCGGTCCCGTGCTCGGGGCCGCGTGGGCTGACAGTATCGCGCCGGGTCAGCCCAGCAGGGCCTGCGCCTCGTCGACCACGGCCTGCGCGGCGGTTGCGGGGTCGCTGCGCCCGAACAGGACGTCCTCGGCATGGCTGGTGATCGCGTCGTCGACCGCGCCGCCGCCGGGCGGGGTGATCGGCGGAGCCTCCCCCAGCTCCTGGGCGATCGCCTCGATGAAGTCGACGGCCTTGCGGTCGGACAGGATAGGACGACACCTGAAACGAATGAACCGCTTTTCGGACGTCGATCACCTGGTCGGACGCCCTGGCACTCCTCGGCGAGACCTGGAATACTCGTCGCTGTTTGAGTCGTTTCATAGAATCGCCTAGCTCACGGCGATCCGGCGCTCGTCGTTGCAGCACCGTGCACGCCGCCGTCGGCGCTCGAGCCCCGATCCCGCCGACACCGATCCGAACCGCCCCTCACCCGACGATGTGATCCGAGGACCGCACCCCATGTCGCACACCCCCGACACCACTCCCTTCTCCACCCTCTCCGGTGCCGCGGCGATCGCCGCGCCGGATCTCGGCGGCCGCGCCCCGGTGCTCGCCCGCACCGTCGGCCTCGACCGGCCGGTCGCACAGGTCGCCTCGGCCCGACTCCTCGCGACCGCCCACGGCGTCTACGAGGCGCAGGTCAACGGGCTCCCCGTCGACGAGTCCGTGCTGAACCCCGGCTGGACCGTCTACGAGTCGCGCCTGCAGGTGCAGGAGGTCGACGTCACCGCGCAAGTCCGCGAGGGCACGGACGAGGTCGCGCTCACCGCGCTGCTGGGCCGCGGCTGGTGGAACGGCGACTTCGGCTTCGGCGAGGAGAAGACGAACTACGGCGAGGACAACTCCTTCCTCGCCGCCCTCGAGATCACCTACGAGGACGGCGCCACTCAGGTCGTCGTCACCGACGAGTCGTGGACAGCGACCGCCTCCGCGATCACCTTCGCGACCATCTACGACGGCCAGCACGAGGATCGTCGCCTCGCGGCGGGCGATCCCCAGCCGGTGGTCGTCGCCGAGATCGACCGGGCCACCCTCGTCGAGCAGACCTCGCCCCTGATCACGCGCCACGAGTCGCGTCGACCGGAGAGGATCTGGACCTCCCCGTCGGGGCGGACCCTGCTCGACTTCGGGCAGAACCTCGTGGGCTGGCTGCGCTTCACCGTCACCGGCCCCGAGGGCACCGAGATCACGCTGCGGCACGCGGAGGTGCTCGAGCACGAGGAGCTCGGCACCCGGCCGCTGCGCACCGCGAAGGCCACCGACTCGCTGATCCTCGCGGGCGATCCCGACGGCGAGGCCTTCGAGCCGACCTTCACCTTCCACGGCTTCCGCTACGCCGAGGTCACCGGCTGGCCGGGCGAGCTCACCGCCGACGACATCGAGGCGGTCGTCGTCCATTCGGACATCGACCGGACCGGCTGGTTCGAGAGCTCCCACTCGGGTGTGAACCAGCTGATCAGCAACTCGATCTGGTCCCAGCGCGGCAACTTCCTCGCCGTCCCCACCGACTGCCCGCAGCGCGATGAGCGCCTGGGCTGGACCGGCGACATCGCCGCCTACGCCGCGACCGCCACCTACCAGTTCGATGTCAACGACTTCCTGCACAACTGGCTGCTCGACCTCCACGCGGAGGCCTCTCTCCCGCCGCTCAGCTTCGTGCCCTTCGTCATCCCCGACATCCTCAAGTTCCGCCGGGACGAGTTCGGGCCCTTCGCGGGCCAGGAGCCGAAGGAGATGCCCACCGCCATCTGGGGCGACGCCTCCGTGTGGGTGGCCGAGGCGCTGTGGACCGCCTACGGCGACCTCGACCGGCTGCGCGCCCAGTACCCCGGGATGGTGCTGCACCTCGAGTCCGTGGAGCGGGCCCTGTCCCCCAGCGGCCTGTGGGACGAGGGGTTCCAGTTCGGTGACTGGCTCGACCCGGACGCCCCGCCGGAGCGCGCGGCCGACGCGAAGGCCGACAAGGCCGTCGTCGCGACCGCCTGCCTGGTGCGCTCCGCCCGGTTCGCCGCGGAGACCGCGCGTCTGATCGGCGAGGCCGACGGCGCCGAGCGCTGGCAGGCCCTCGCCGACCGCACCCTCGCCGCCTTCACCGAGGCGTACGTGGGCGAGGACGGCATCATCCACTCGGACTGCGCGACGGTGTACGCCCTCGCCATCGCCTTCGACCTGCTCGAGCCGGCCACCCGTGAGAAGTCCGCGGCGCGCCTGGCCGAGGTCGTCGAGGCGGCGGGCTACAAGGTCTCCACCGGCTTCGCCGGGACGCCCTTCGTGACCTGGGCGCTCTCGGAGACCGGGCACGTGGAGCACGCCTACCGCCTGCTGCTCGAGGAGGGCTGCCCCTCGTGGCTCTACCCCGTCTCGATGGGGGCGACCACGATCTGGGAGCGCTGGGACTCGATGCTCCCGGACGGCTCCATCAACCCCGGCGAGATGACCAGCTTCAACCACTACGCGCTCGGCGCCGTCGCCGACTGGATCTACCAGGTCGTCCTCGGCATCCGCGCCGCGGAGCCCGGCTACCGCCGCATCCGGATCCAGCCCACCCCGGGCCCCGGCCTCGACTGGGCGAAGGGCGCCTACGACTCGGCGGCCGGGCGCATCGAGGTGTCATGGTCACAGTCGCAGTCGCCGGCCGACGGCGGTTTCCGCCTCGAGGCCACGATCCCCGACGGCGTGGAGGCGGACCTGGTGCTGCCCGACGGCACCACCCGCACCGTCACCGGCGGCACGCACACCCTCTGACCGACGGGGCGCGGCGCGCGGCCGGCCGGGCCGCGCCGACCCCCGATGACGGCGCCTGGGGGAGCGTGTTCCGCCGAACATGCTCCCCCAGGCGCCGTAACTCTGCGGTAGCCGCCAGGCCGCGGCGGGCAGCGGCGGCCGACGCCATCCGGCCCGCGTCCCACTCGCGTCCCGCAACCGTCGGAAACCGCTTGACCACGGTGAGCCCCTCCCCCATCCTGCCGAGGAAGACCACCCCCCGGAGCTGCCGTTCCCACGTGAGCACAGCGGCTCGCGCCCGGCACCGCCGCCGTCCCGATCGGAGACCCCATGCACTCTCAGCACACCTCCCGCACCCAGCCCAGCCGTCGCGCCGGGCACGGCCTGCGCCCCCAGCTCAGCCGGCGTCGTGCCCTCGCGCTCCTCGCCGCCTCCGCCGCGGTGCCCGCCCTCGCCTCGTGCGGCCCCAACAGCGGCGGCTCCGAGGCGGGCGGGCTGCGCATCTACTGGTGGGGCGCGGAGCTGCGCGCGGGTCTGACCCAGGAGGTGCTGGACCTCTACAGCGCCGATCACCCCGACGTCACCCTCTCGCCGGAGTACAGCGACTGGTCGGGCTACTGGGACAAGCTCGCCACCCAGACCGCGGGCGGCACCGCCCCGGACATCATCCAGATGGACGAGGCCTACATCGACTCCTACGGGACCGAGGGTTCGCTGCTCGACCTCGAGTCGGTCGAGGGCCTGGACCTCTCCGGCATGGACGAGGCGATCCTGGAGACGGGCCGCCTCGCCGACGGCCGACTCGTCGGCGCCCCCAACGGCTTCAACCTCTACGCGACCGGCATGAACCCGACCCTGCTCGAGACGGCCGGGATCTCCCTGCCGGACGACACCACCTGGACCTGGGACGACTTCCTGGCGCTCTGCCAGGAGCTGTCCGAGTGGGGGAAGTCCTCCGGGGAGCAGGTCTTCGGCACGAGCGGCTTCGGCGGTGGTTCGGGCGACCTCGCCGCCTGGGCGCGGCAGACGAACAACGAGCAGCTCTTCCCCCGCGAGGACGAGCAGGGCGTCACCAAGGACACCATCGTCTCGCTGCTCGACTTCTCCCTCTCCCTCGCCGCGACCGGAGCGGCGCCCGCCGCCGCGGCGCAGGTCGAGAACTCCTCGGCGAGCCTCGAGCAGGGCATGTTCGCCACCAACGGCTGCGCCTTCCAGCAGGTGCCGAGCTCCCAGATCCTCACCTTCCAGGACTCCACCGGCGAGCCGCTGAAGCTGCTGCGCATGCCGGCGCGCACGAGCGGCCAGGCGAACATGGTCAACAAGGCGTCGATGTACTGGTCGATCGGGGCGAAGACCGCGGACCCGGCGGCCGCCGCGGCCCTCACCGGCTTCATGCTCACCGACCAGAAGGCCGCGGAGATCCTCAAGATCGAGCGCGGCATCCCCGCCTTCCCGGCGGCGCAGGAGGCGGTGCGCCCGCTGCTCACCGAGAACGAGCTGGTCTCCCTCGACTTCGCCCTCGAGATGCAGGAGGAGGTCGTGAAGCCCCCGGTGGTCACCCCGGCGAGCGCCGTCGGCTTCGGCGACGAGTACACCCGCATCGCCGAGGAGGCGCTGTTCGGGCAGCGCTCGACCTCCGAGGCGGCCGACGAGATCCTCGAGATCCTCGCCGGGATGCAGCCGGAGCGCTGAGGGTCGGGGGGGGGGGGGGGGGGAAGGCCGACATAACACCCTACCCGCCACAGGACCGCGGGGTGTCGGGGTTCTGGCTTACCGCCGTTCCCCCCCAACCCCTGACCGGCCGAGGGGCACGCCAGCCGACGGGCACGCCCCGCGGCCCGCTCGATCGGGCTGGCGCGCCCCGCTCGATCGGGTCGCCGCGGCTCCGGCTCAGCCGAGGCGCAGCAGCGGCACCGTCCCGAGGCCGACGGCGGTGCCGTCCAGCAGCCGGTCGAGCTGCTGCATCTGGAACCGCTCGCCGTAGGCGGCGTGCGCGGCGGCGACCATCGGCCCCGCATGTGCGTCGATCGCGGAGGCGGGGGCGCTGGTCCCGTGGATCACCAGGCGCAGCGTGTGCTCGCCCGCGCCGACCCTCCCGCTGAGGTCCAGCCGGTACGGGGGCCGCCAGAGGATCCCCTGCTGCTGCCCGTCGATCTCCACGATCGCGATCTCCCGCACCGGGGCGTCGAGGAGGGCGCGGTAGCCCATCGCTCCCGCGGTCGGGGCGAGCGGAGTGCCCTCGCCGAGGTCGAGGACGATCCGTCCCGCCGCCTGCTCAGCGGTGAGGGTCAGCGTGGTCTCGAAGATCAGCGGCTGCCGATCGGCGGTCGCCGCACCGTCGCGCAGTAGCGGCAACTGCACCGCGGCGGGCTCCCGATCGCCATGGCGGAGGGTCCAGGGGCCGGCGAGCGCGAGGGTCGTGCCGGCGGCCGGGGCGACGCCCGCAGCGGTCTGCTCCGCGATGCCCCCGGCGGTCTGCTCAGCGACGCCCGCGGGCCCATCGCCGGCATCCGTCGGCAGGACCTCGGCGTCGCTCGCGACCAGCAGCACGGCCTCGTAGGGCTCGAGGCGCAGCGCGCCACAATCGGCCGGGAGCACCCGGCGCTCCCCCGTCGACGGATCGACCGCGACCAGGTGCGCCCGCGGCACGCGCAGGGTGAGCCGCAGGGTGCGCGGCGTGGGGCCGGTGTTGGCGAGGAAGTAGGCGTCGCCGTCCTCGAACCGGCGCCGCACCACCCCGATCTCGCCGCCTCCGCCGACGATCCGCACCGGTGGATCGAGCGCCGCCTGCAGCGCCGTGGTCAGCGGGTTCGTGCCGGCCCGACCGGCCTGGCGGGCGGCGAGGGAGAGCTGGGAATGGTCCAGCGCGGCGGTTCCCGCGACCGCCTCCTCGAGCCGCGCGACGGGGGTGCCCGCGGGATAGGCCGGGGAGTCGACCGCCAGCACGGTGCCGCCCGCGGCGCGCACCCGGTCGAGCCAGCGCGCGGTCGCCGCGGGCAGCCGCGTCACGTGCGGCAGGACCACCAGCGGGTAGGCCGCGGGGTCGAGGGCCTCGAGCGCGTCGTCGTCGACCAGGTCGAGGTCGTAGCCGGCGCGCCGGATCGCGGCGGGGATCTCCTCGCCGATGTGGGCGCGGCAGGCGCGCCACAGGTCGTGGCCGGTGCCGAGGCGGTAGCGGACGTCGGCGTAGGGCAGATAGAGGGCCACGTCGGCGCCGGGCCGGCCGAGGCGCAGCGCCCCGCACAGCCGGGTCAGGTGATCGGCGAGCGCGCCCATCGCGGGCCACCAGGTGTTCCGGCCATCGAGGGCGCCGGCGGCGTAGAAGGTCCAGCCGAGGCCCGGGGCGTCCGGCGCCGAGTACGGCCAGCCGTGGCCGACGAAGCCCGTGATCCCCAGCAGCAGGTGCTCGTGCGCCTCGCCGAGCAGGTCCAGCGGCGTCGCCCGGAACGACGGGGAGTGCACCCAGGTCCACACCTCGCTGGTCACGACCTCGCGGGCATCGAGATGCGCGGCCGACGAGGCCCAGCGGGACTGGGTCAGCGACGTCCAGCCGGCGCCCTCGCCCTCGATCAGGTGGGCGCGACGCTGGGCGCTCAGCGTGATCGGCGGCTCGCCGTAGCCCTGCAGGCGGAAGCGCACCCCGCGCTCCTCCGCCCAGTCGCGGCAGGTCTGCACGAACCCCTCCTCGACCAGCTCGGAGAGGGTGAGGCCGACGTCCTCGCGCACCTGCCCGGCGCGCGGCCCGTCGACCGTGAGCAGGTGCAGCAGCGGGAGCAGGTCGTAGCCGCGCCGGGCCCGGAACTCCTCGGGCAGGGCCGGGGTCCAGCTCGCCTCGTACACCTCGAGGCTGTCGCTGAACACGCTGCCGAGCAGCTCCGCGGGGACGGCGGAGAGGATCCGCCCGCCCACGTGGTCGAGGTGATGGCGCACCGCGGCCGGGTTCAAATGGTCGAGCACCGGCCCCTCGGCGCCCGCGGCGGCGCGCTTGACCTGCTGGCCGGTGGTCTCGGACCAGGTGATCAGCAGCGTGCGGGGGCCGCGACCGGCGGGGATCCGCACGCGGACGCCGGGGGCGACGGTGTCAGGGCCGACGGAAGCGTCCGGATCGTCGGACGCCGCACCCGCCAGCGGCTCGAGCGGCAGCGCCTCCCAGATGCGCGGCGGGAAGCCGTCGCCGAGGTGCACGGCGAGCGGGGCGTCGCCGGGCCAGGTGGGCACGATCTCGAGGGTCCGCGCCTCGGGGCCGAGGTCGCGCCGCTCGGACCGCACCCGTCGTGCCGCGTGCTCGGGGCCGATGTGTGGCCCGCCGTAGCTCCAGCCCGAGCCGAGGGTGACGTCGAGGCGCAGCCCCAGGTCGCGGGCGGTCTCCGCCGCATGACGGACGTGGCCGAGCACCACGTCGGAGAGGTAGTCCGGGGCGCCCTCGCGCAGCGGGTAGACGAACGCGATCTCCGCCCCGCCGAGCCCCGCCGCGGCCATCGCCCGCAGCTCGCGGTCGATCTCGGCGTCCTCGACGTCAGGCCCGAACCACCACCAGCGCATCATCGGCCGCGCCGCGGGGTCGGGGGTCTCGATCCGCTCGAGCAGCCGGCGGATCGTCATGGCGCGCCGACGGGCGGGGTCCAGGTCGCGATCGCGTCCTCCCGCGCCCAGGGCAGACCCAGTCGCGAGAAGGGCTCGCCGCGGTCGAGGGCCTCGAGGAGCACCTCCTCGATGCGGTCGACGACCGGGTGCGCGGCCTCGCCGTCCCCCTCCCAGGTGACGGAGGAGGGGTCGATCGGCAGCGGATCGGGCACGGACTGGATCGCCTCGAGCACCGCGCTGAACGCCCCGGTCGAGGCGAGCGGGCTGATCAGCGCCACCTGCGGATCGCGCACGTGGGCCAGCAGGTTCTCGACCAGGTCCGTGCGCGGGTACTCGTGCGCGGTGACGGTGCCGTCGGCGGCGGTGACCTCCGCCCGGTCCTCGGTGTACCAGAGACGGGCGGAGCCGTTCTCGCCGAGGACCTCGACCCACGGCGCCGACTGGTCGGGCGCGGTGGTGGTGAGCGCGGCGAGGACCGTCGGCCGGGCGGGCTCGCCCGTGCCGCCCGGGGCGGGCTCGACGCGCAGGAAGCTGGTGTCGTCGGCCTCGATGTCGTGGGCCCGACGCAGCTCCGTGGTCACCCGGGCGACGTCCTCGACGCGGGTCATCCCGGCGATCGCGAGGGCCGCGTGCACCGAGTGGGCGAGCGGGTTGGTGGCGACGCCGTCGGCGACCCGTCGGCCGTCGAGCCGGCGCCGGCCCGCCCAGCGGGAGCGCTGGTAGTAGGCGCGATCGCGCTGCCACGCCCCGTAGGCGCGGACGGCGCGGACCGCTCCCAGCTGCCCGGTCGCGATGAGGTCGATGAGCGCGTCGACCCCGCCGCCGCCGCGGGCCTGGAAGCCGACCTGCAGGCTGCGGACCGCGGCGTCGGCCGCCTCCTGGAGGGTGCGCAGCTCGCCGAGCTCCGGCACGGGCGGCTTCTCGAGGTAGACGTGGCAGCCGGCGGCGAGCGCCGCGGTCGCGAGCGGCACGTGCGTGTCGATCGGCGTCGCGATGATGACCACCTCGGGCGAGGCCTCGCCGGGCAACGCCGCGAGCAGCTCCTCGAGGTTCCGGTGGTGGATCGCGGCGAGCTCCGCCGGGGGGTCGGCGATGTCGACCACGCCCACCAGCTCGGCGAGGCCCGCCGCAGTCAGCCGGGCGAGGTTCTCGAGGTGGACGCGGCCGAAGCCGCGGGTCCCCACGAGCGCGACCCGCACCGGGGCCGCGCTCGTCCCCGCGCCCGCACCCTGCTGATCGGTCCCGCCGTCGGCGTCGGTCGCCGACGGATCCGCTGCGGCCGGGCTCATGCCGTGGCGCCCGCGGTCGCGCTCTCCCGGCGGAGGTCCAGGCCCAGGAACTCGGCGACGTCGACCGGGAGCCCGGTCGCGAGGGACTCGTTGCCGCAGATGCCGACGCTGATCGCGCGCAGCCCGTCGCGGTGGTCGGAGGGCCGGCCCAGCTCGTCCTCGGCCGGGCCGACGAAGACGTCGCGCAGCAGCAGCGCATCGCCGCCGCCGTGCCCGCCGACGCCCTCCGGGATCTCGACCTCCTGCGCGGCGGCGAAGTGCTTCTGCACCACGAGCCGCTCGCCGCGCTCGCGCACGCCCGCGTCCTCGGTGGTGACGGCGACGGCGCTGGGGTCCAGATGCGGAGACTCGTCCTCGGTATCCGACATCACGGTCACCTCGGCGCGCTCGATGACCTCGAGCTCGGCGCGGCCCGCCGTGCCGTTGACGGCGACGCGGTAGCCCTCCCAGGGGCTGTGCGCGTTGAGGGCGTAGGTGAGGACCGGGCCGCGGGCGTAATCGACCAGCGCGGTGAGGTTGTCCTCGGCGGTGATGCCGGCGTCGAACACGGAGCGGTCGCGGAGGTAGCCGTCGTGCTCCTCGGCCTTCAGGTAGAGGGCCTCGAGCCGCTCGTCGGAGCGGAGGTCCAGCTCGAAGGGGTCGTGGGCGCCGTCGTGGGTGCCGCGCTCGGGCAGCGGTGCCTGGCCGCGGGCGGCGGCGGCGTCGGCCCCGTAGAAACGCAGGCCGCCGCGGGCGTAGACCCGCACCGGGGTGTCCGCGATCCACCAGTTGACGAGGTCGAAGTGGTGGGCGGCCTTGTGGATGAACAGGCCACCGGAGTTGGTCTTGTCGCGGTGCCAGCGACGGAAGTAGTCGGCGCCGTGCTGCGTGTCGAGCACCCACTCGAAGTTCACGGAGACGACCTCGCCGATCTCGCCCGAGGCGATGACCTGCTTGAGCGCAGTGTTCCGGGGGCTGTAGCGGTAGTTGAAGGTGACGACCACGCTGCGGCCGGTGCGGTCGATGGCCTCCTGGATCGAGCGGGCCGAGGGCGCGTCGATCGTGAGCGGCTTCTCGACCACCACGTCGGCGCCGGCGTCGAGGGAGCGCACCACGTGCTCGGCATGGAGCCGGTCGACGCTGGTGACGATCACCCGGTCCACCTTCTCCTCGGCGATGATCGCCTCGAGCTCCTCCGGACCGCCCAGTCGGACGTCCGCGAAGGCCGGGACCCGATCGCGATGGAACTCCCGACGGGCGGGGTTCACGTCGATCAGGGCGACGAGCTCGGCGACGTCGGCGTGGGGGCCGGCGATCGCGTCGAGGTACATCTGGGCCCGGTGGCCGGATCCGATCAGGGCGTAGCGGGTGCGCATGTCTCTCCTGGGTAGAGCGGTGTGGTGGCTGGGTGGCGGTGGGGGCGGGCGTGGGCGAGGGCGGCGGACGTGGCGCGGTGGGGCGCCTTCGCTCAGAACCCCCGCAGACTGGGGGGAATAGCCGCCGAATTCCCCCAAGTCTGTGGAGGTTCTGCCCGGAACGGGCGGGGCCGACGCGCGGCCCCGCCCGTCGGGATTACTTGATGCCGGTCGTCGCGAAGCCCTTGATCAGGAAGCGCTGACCGAAGAGGAACACGAAGAACAGCGGGATCAGGGACACCACCGACATCGCGAACATGGCGCCCCAGTCCGAGGACCCCTGCGTGTCGAGATAGGCGCGCAGGGCGAGCGGCACCGTGAAGTTGTCTGGCGTGGTCAGGTAGATCAGCGAGCCGAAGAAGTCGTTCCACGTCCACATGAAGGTGAAGATCGTGGTGGTCGCCAGCGCCGGCAGCATGAGCGGGAGGATCACGCGGAAGAAGATCCGGAAATGGCCGCAGCCGTCGATGCGTGCCGCCTCGTCGAGCTCCTTCGGGATGCCGCGGATGAACTGCACCATCAGGAAGATGAAGAACGCGTCCGTGGCCAGGAACTTCGGCAGGATCAGGGGCAGCATCGTGTTCACCCAGCCGGTCTGGGAGAACATAATGTACTGCGGCACGATCACGACGTGGATCGGCAGCATCAGCGTCATCAGCATGACCGCGAAGGCCACGTTCCGACCCCAGAACCGCAGCCGCGCGAACGCGTAGGCAGTCACGGTGCAGGCGAACAGATTGCCGATCACACAGCCGACGACCAGGATCGTCGAGTTCATCAGGTAATGCGAGAAGTCGAACGACTGCGCCGTCCAGCCCCGCACGTAGTTGTCGATGTCGAAGCTGACCGGGAACAGCGAGGGATTGCGGAAGATCTCGTCGTTCGGGCGGAGCGAGGACACGACCATCCACAGCAGCGGATAGATCATCGCCAGGCTCGCCACGATCATGAAGACGTGCTTCAGCGCGCGGCGCAGGAGATGCCGGTTGTGATGGCGCAGGGGGACGTCGCTCGCGGACGTCGTCGCGGGGCGGCCGGAGACATCCGGCGAGGTCACGGAGAGGTCAGTCATCGTAATGCACCCAGAACTTGGAGACGAAGAAGTTGATCGCGGTGAAGATCGCGACGATCACCAGCAGCAGCCAGGCCATCGCCGAGGCATAGCCCATGTCGAACTGCGTGAAGCCCTTCTGGTACAGGTACAGCGTGTAGAACATCGTCGAATCCGACGGGCCGCCGGTCCCTCCCGAGACCACGAACGCCTGCGTGAAGGTCTGGAACGCGTTGATCACCTGCAGCACCAGGTTGAAGAAGATGATCGGGGTCAGCAGCGGGATCGTGATCCGGAAGAACTGCGCCACCTTCGAGGCGCCGTCCACGCTCGCCGCCTCGTAGTACATCTGCGGGATCTGCCGCAGACCCGCGAGGAAGATGATCATCGGCGAGCCGAAGGTCCACACGTGCAGCAGGATGATCGTCCACAGCGCCGTATCCGGGTTCGAGACCCAGCCCGGCAGGTTCGTGAAGCCGAGCGCCCCCAGGAACTGATTGACCAGCCCGTTCGCGCCGAACATCTGCCGCCACAGGATCGAGATCGCGACCGATCCGCCGAGCAGCGAGGGCAGGTAGAACACCGAGCGGTAGAAGGACAGACCCTTCATGCCCTGGTTCAGCAGCACCGCGAGCAGCAGCGCCGCGATCAGCTGCAGCGGCGTCCCCACCAGCACATAGGTGAAGGTCACCACGAGCGAGTTGCGCAGCCGCGAGTCGCCCGCCATGTCGATGTAGTTCTCCAGACCCACCCACTCGGGGGCCGCGAGCATCGAGTAGTCCGTGAACGACAGGTACAGCGAGGCGACCATCGGGATGATGGTGATGCCCAGCAGACCCAGCAGCCACGGCGTCATGAACACCAGGCCGGCCCTGTTGTCCGGATGCTTCTCGCGGGGCCCGCCGCGCTTCGTGCGCGACAGGATCTGGCTGAGCTCTCCGACAGCGCTCATCCGTCGTCTCCCTTCGGTGGTGCCGGCCCGGTGCGGGGCCGACGGGGGGGGGCCCCCCTCCCACACCTTTTTGTGGGTTCTTCCTGGTTGGGGTCCTAATGGGCACCCCCCCCCTCCCCCCCCCCGGGACCGGCTGCGGTTCTCGTGCGGACGATGGTCAGGACAGCGCCGAGTTCAGCTCGTCGAGCACGCGCTGCCCGGCGTCGGCGGTGGAGATGTTGCCGAACAGCATGTCCTCCCCGGCACGGGTCAGGATCGACTCGAACTCGCCGCCGCCCTGCGGGGTGATCTCCGGCGGGGCGCCGAGCTCGGACTCGATGGCGTTGAGGTAGTCGACGGCCTTGGTGTTGGACGCGTCGAGGTCCGGGACGATCGCCTCCCGCACGGTGAGGTTGCCGGGCACGCCGCGCTCGACGGAGAGGATCTTCCCGGCCTCGGGGGTGTTCACGAGGAAGTCCACGAAGGCGACGGCGGCCTCGGGGTTCGCGGTCTTCGCGGAGACGGCCCAGTACATCGAGGCCTTATACCAGAGCTGCGCCTCGGCGGCGGAGCCGGCGACCGACGGCGGGCGCAGCACGACGAGCGATCCGTCGTGCATCGCGTCGTGGGCGACGACCTGGTTGGACCAGGCGACGGTCATGGCGATCTTGCCGGTGCCGAAGAGCGACTGGTCCATCGACTGGGAGGAGTCCTCGACGGAGACGCTCGCGTTCGGGCCCGCGCCGGAGTCCTGGATGCGCTTGGCCCACTCGAACCACTCGGTGGCGGTGGCGGCGTCGAAGCCGGCCGCGCCGTCCTTGTACTGGTCCTGGCCGGCCTGGCGCACCCACAGCTGGAAGAGGCCCTGGACGGTGCCCATCTGGGTCATGCCGTAGGTGCCGTCGGGGGTGGCCTCGGAGATCTGCGTGGCGAGCTCGATGAGGTCGTCCCAGGTCCAGGTGGTGTCGTCGGGGATCTCGACGCCGGCCTCCTCGAAGACCGCGGGGTTGGCGAGGACGGTGAAGGCGTTCAGGCCGGCGTTGATGGCGGCGAGGCCCACGTCGGGCAGCTCGCCCACCTCGACCGAGCCCTCGACGAACTCGGAGGTGTCCAGCCCGGCGGCGGCGAGGTCGAGCAGCGCGCCGCGCTGGCCGTACTCGGCGAGGTACTTCTCGTCCATCTGCACGATGTCGGGGAAGTCGCCGCCGGCGGTCTGGGTGGCGAGCTTGTCCCAGTAGCCGGACCACTCGCCGGGCTCGAGGGAGATGGTGACGTCGGGGGCGACCTCCTTGTAGGCCTCCACGACGTTCTCGGTGTTCTCGTTGCGGGTGGGGTTGCCCCACCAGGCCAGGCGCAGGCTGCCCGCGTCGGCGGAGCCGCCGTCGCTGCCGCCGCCTCCGCTGCCGCCGCCGGTGGCGTTGGGCCCGCAGGCGGCGAGGCCGACGAGGCCGGGGACGGTGATGCCCAGGGCGAGGGCGGAACGTCGAGTGAACATCAGATCTCCTTTGATCCAGCGGGGCGGCCGGGTGGCCGAGGTGTTCAGGGCGGGACGGTGGGGCGGGTGCTGCGCGTCGGGTGGCGGTGCCGGGGCGGAGGAGCGATCCGTCAGTGGATCGACCGGCCCGGTCGTCCCCGCCGGCGATGAAAGGTTTCATCTCGACGACCCTCGCCCGCCACCTCGGATGCGGGGGTGGGGGAGGGTCGTCCGTCGGGGAGCGTGACGCGACGTCCCCAAAGGAAAGCGCTTGTCCCGTCTCTTGTCAACACCGTGATCGGCAACACAGCAATCGTTGCATGATCGTTGCCGCGGCCGGTCCGCGGCGGGGCGGCGCGGCGCTCCCGGGGACCTTCCAGGCCCCGTCCCGGCCCGCTCCACGCCCCGTTCACCCTCCCGTCACGCCCGGCCCGTAGCCTCGCCGCCACGGGACCGGCCATCACCCACGCGGTCGCCGCGCTACACCACGTACCTCGCCCCGCCGCGTCCCGACCCGCGCCGCCAGCCCCGCTGACCCACTCGCGCCGCCAGCCCCAGCCCGCCACCCCGCCAGCCCGCCAGCCCGCCAGCCCGCCAGCCCCGGAGAGGAGACCCATGGACGTCACCGCCTGGGCGATCTCCCTGATGGAGCTCCTCGGCGGGCCGGGCATCGCGCTGGTGATCGCGGCCGAGGCCCTGTTCCCGCCGATCCCGGGCGAGATCCTGCTGCCCTTCGCCGGGGTGAGCGCCGCCGCGAACGGCCAGCACGTGCTGGTCCCGATCGCCTGGACCACGCTGGGCTCGGTGCTCGGCGGGCTCGGCGTGTACGCCGTCGGCCGGGCCCTGGGGCTCGCGCGCACCCTCGCGCTGGTGCGCCGCCTGCCCCTCCTCGAGGAGAAGGACGTGCACGTCGCGATGCGCTTCTTCGATCGCTGGGGCTTCCCGGCGGTGGCGATCGCCCGCTTCGTGCCGATGGTGCGCACCTTCATCTCGATCCCCGCGGGCATCGAACGGATGCCGGTCTGGCTCTTCGCGGCGGCGACCGGGCTCGGCTCCGCGCTCTGGAACGCCCTGTTCGTGATCGCCGGCTTCGCCTTCGGGGAGGCCGGCGGCACCGCGCTCGAGGCGTTCGTGCGGATCTACTCCTCGATCGTCGCCGGCATCGGGCTGGTCGCGGCGATCTGGTTCCTGATCCGGCGGGTACGCAGTCGCCGACGGAGGCCGACGGGGGAAGCGACGGAGCCGGAGGCGGGCCCAGAAGCGGAGACGGACGAGGTCCCGCACGCCGCGGACGTCGTCGCCGACGCCCGCCCCGACCCGTCTCCGACGGATCCCGACCCGTCGGATCCCGATCCGTCGCCCCCGGATCCCGGGCCGTCGCGGCCTACGCTGGAGCGATGATCCCCGAGGACCCCGCCCCCGTCGGCCCCGCGGCAGACTTCGTCCGCTGGTTCTCGACCGCCGCCCCGCCGGCCACCCGCCCCTCCCCCGCCCCGCGGGGCGCCCCGCGCGTGCCCGCCTGGGGCCCGCTCGACGGCGCCGCCTACGGTGCCCGCAGCAGCGTGGCGGAACTCGACGCGGGCCTCGCACTGCTCGCGGGACGACCCGTCGCGGTGCTGACCGGTGCGGGCATGTCCACCGGCTCGGGGCTCCCGGACTACCGCGGTCGGAACGCCGTGCCCCGCTCCCCCATGACGCTGCAGGAGTTCCGGGCGCACGACCTCTCGCGGCGCCGCTACTGGGCCCGCTCCACCGTCGGCTGGGAGCAGTTCCTGCGCGCCCGGCCGGGCGCCGCCCACCGGCTGCTCGCGGCGCTGGGCCCCGCCGCCTTCCCCGTAACAGCGGTGATCACGCAGAACGTCGACGGTCTGCACGCCGCGGCCGGTTCCGATCCCGTGATCGACCTGCACGGACGCCTCGACCGGGTGCGCTGTCTGCACTGCGGGGCGCTCTCGGCGCGCGCTGCCCTGCACGCGCGACTGCTCGCCCTGAACCCCGAGCTGGCCGCGCGTCTGCCGCAGCTCGCGGCCGATGCCGCCCAGGCCCCCGACGGCGACGCCGAGGTGGACCGCACCAGTTCCTTCCGCTATCCGCCGTGCCCGCTCTGCGGCGGGATCCTCAAGCCCGACGTGGTCTTCTTCGGCGAGTCCGCCCGGCCGGAGACGGTCGGCGCCGCCTTCGCGGCGCTCGCGGCCGCCGAGGTGCTGCTGGTGCTGGGCTCCTCGCTCACGGTGCAGTCGGGGCTGCGCTTCGTGCGCGCCGCCCGACGCGACGGCCGCGACGTGGTGATCGTCAACGACGGGCCGACGCGCGGGGACGCCGAGGCGACGCTTCGCCTGCACGGCCGGCTCGAGGAGGTGCTCGGGCACTGGGCGGAGCGTGTCGGGGTCGCAGCCGACGCGCGCTGAGCGATCAGCGGTCGTCCGCGGGGCCGCCGCCCACGAGCACCGCGGCGAGGGCGCGCAGATCGACGGCGTCGACGCGGCGGAACTCGAGGTGCGGATCGTCCGCGGCCGGGTCGAGCACCTCCATGACCAGCACTTCCTGACCGGTCGCGTAGAGGCTCGCCTGGTGCACGGCGTCCTCGGCCGCCGCGGCCACGGTCACGAGCGTCATGGCGCGGGTCGCGGCGAGCGCGGCCGCGAGCGGCGAGCTGTCGAGCGCCGAGATCCGCAGCACCACCGGGTCGCCCGTCGGCCCGGCGACGCCCTCGGGGTCCCACAGCCGCAGCAGACGGTCGGGCACCTGCTCGGTGCGGAGGATCGTGAAGCGGTGCATCCCCTCGGCCGTGACCTCCTCCTCGAGGACCCCGCCCGCATGGGCGTAGTGGTGGACGCGGTCCACCTCGACCCCGGCGGTGGTCTCGCGTGTGCGCTCGGCGGTGGTGAAGCGTGGGGCGGTGCGGCGCAGCACGAGGCAGGCGGCGAGCTGCGGCTCGGCCTGCCAGAGCACCCGCCCGGTGGCGTCCTCCCGGACCCGGCGCACGCGGCCGTCGGCGAGCAGCCCGCGCAGCGCGGACCCGGCGAGCAGGGTGCGCTGCTCGGAGTGCTCGCGGATCCAGGGGGTCGCGGTGTGCTGGCGACGGGCGTGGCCCTCGAGGGCCACGAGCTGCTCGTCGGTGAGCACGAGGACCGGCTCGGGCCGATCGTCGGTGCTGGTCAGCAGCTCCTCGGCGGCGAGCACGTCCTCGCGGGCGAAGGGCAGCGGGGCCTCGGGATCGCTCGCCTCGCCGAGCCCGGCCGGGAGGTCGGGAACCCGGCCGGGGATGATCGCGAGCGGCGGCTCGGCAGGGGCGGATCGGCTCGGGGCGGGCGGGTCGGCGGGGCGCGGCTCCATCCCGCGACACTATCGGCCCGGCGCGCGGGGACTGACAATGGTCGGGGAGGTCCGACGGCCTCCGGAACCACCCGCCGCCCAAGGAGCCGCCCCGCATGACCGCCGCCGTGCTCGACCTCAATGCCGATCTCGCCGAGGGCTTCGGCGCCTGGTCGATGGGCGATGACGCTGCGCTGCTCGAGGTCGTGACCACCGCGAACGTTGCCTGCGGTGGGCACGCCGGGGATCCGTCGACCATGCGCGCCGCCTGTCGGGCGGCGGTCGCGCACGGGGTCGCGCTCACGGCGCACGTCGCCTACCCGGATCTGCAGGGCTTCGGCCGACGCTTCCTCGACATCGCCCCCGACGAGCTCACCGATCTGGTGATCGCGCAGGTCGGGGCGCTCTCCGCGATCGCCCGCGCGGAGGGCACGAGCGTGCGCGGGGTGAAGCCCCACGGCGCCCTCTACAACGCCCTCGCCCATCACCCGGCGCAGGCCGCGGCGGTGGTGCGGGCCCTCGTCGAGCTCGGCGGCGAGCTGCCGCTGGTCGCCGCGCCGGGAGCGGTCGTCGCCGGGCTCGCCGAGGAGGCGGGGGTGGCCGTGGTGCTCGAGGGCTTCGCCGACCGCGCCTACCTCCCCGATGGCACGCTCGTGCCCCGGACGCAGCCGGGCGCGGTGCTCGCCGACGAGGACGCGGTGCTCGCGCAGGCGCTCTCGATCGCCGCGGAGCGACGGGTGCGGGCGGCCGACGGCTCCCTCCTCGACCTGCCCGTGCGCACCCTCTGCCTTCACGGGGACACCCCGGGGGCGGTGGCGCTCGCCCGCGCGGTGCGGGATCGGCTCACCGCGGCCGGCGTACGGCTCGAGGCAGCGCTGTGAAGTCGAGCCCCGAGGGGACGCTCGAGACCCGGTACCTGCCCGCCCCGCTGCGGGTGCACCGGGCCGGGGAGGCGGCGCTGCTGGCCGAGTACCCGGACACGGCCGCGGTGCTCGCCGCGGTCGCCGCCTGCCGTCGCCTCGACCCGCCCCTTCTCCGGGACCTCGTCCCCGCCGAGCGGACCGTGCTGCTGACCGGCGACGCCGCCCGGGACCTGCCCGCCCTCGAGGCGCTGCTGCGACACCTGCCCGTCGCCCGGCCCGACGAGACCGCGGGCGACGTGGTCGAGATCGGTGCGGTGTACGACGGCGAGGACCTGCCGGAGGTGGCGGAGCTGCTCGGCCTCAGCCCCGAGGCCTTGGTCGACGCGCACTCCGCGACCGAGTGGGTGGCGGCGTTCGGCGGCTTCGCGCCGGGATTCGCCTATCTGCTGCCGACGGCCGACCGGCAGTCGACGGCCGACGTGGGGCCGACGGCCGACCACCAGCAGATGGCCGACGCCGCGCGGCCGGACCCCGTCGGCCCGCCGTGGGAGGTGCCGCGCCGTACCGAGCCGCGCACCGCCGTACCCGCGGGCGCGATCGGCCTGGCCTCCCGCTACTGCGGCATCTACCCGCGCTCCTCTCCCGGCGGCTGGCAGCTGATCGGCCGCACCGAGACCGTGCTCTTCG
This sequence comes from Brachybacterium sp. J144, assembly GCF_036321705.1. Classification (NCBI taxonomy): domain Bacteria; kingdom Bacillati; phylum Actinomycetota; class Actinomycetes; order Micrococcales; family Dermabacteraceae; genus Brachybacterium; species Brachybacterium sp. J144. The sequence continues at coordinate 47,704 of NZ_JAZDCG010000017.1, read as the reverse complement.
ACGCGGGCCGCACCCCGCCCGCACTGCTCGCGCCGGGCACCCGGGTGCGCTTCGTGCCACTGCGGAGCCGGCTGCTCGCGGGCGGCGCCCTGGCCGGCGGGGTGCTCGTCGGCGGCGTGCTCGGATCGGCCGGCGAGCGCGCGGTCTCCGGGGCGACCGGGGTCGGCGAGCAGGTCGCCGAGACCGTCGTCGAGACCGTCCATGCCGCCGGGGCGGTCGCCGATCAGCTCACCGACTCGCTCATCCGCTCCCGCGCCGGACAGGCACTGGCCCGAGCGCGCCAGGAGGCGTCGGCCGTGCCCGCGCGGATCCGGCACCGCACGCCGGGGACCGGAGCGTCGGGGACGGGCCGCTCCGGTCAACGACCCGCCGCCGTACCTCGCCCCCTGCTGCAGGTGCTCGACGCCGGACCCCTCACCCTGCTGCAGGACCTCGGCCGACCCCATCGCGCCGCCATCGGCGTCAGCCCTTCCGGCGCCTTCGACCGGGCGGCCCTCGCCGGCGCCAACCTCGCCGTCGGCAATCCCCCGCAGGCGGCAGCGCTGGAGATGCTCGTCGGCCCGCTGCGGCTGCGCGCCCTCGCCCCCGTCACCCTCGCGATCTCCGGGGCCGCCGCCCCGCTGGTGCTCGCCCACCGTCGGCAGGCGGTACGCGGCGAGTCGCTCGCGGCCGCCGATTCCCGCGAGCGCGCCGTGGCCCTCGAGGAGGGGGACGAGATCGAGATCGGCCCGGTGCTCTCCGGGCTGCGAGTCACGGTCGCGGTGCGCGGCGGGCTCGGCGGGGTGCGACGGGCCGACGGCGCCGTGACCGGCGCGGTGCTCGGCTCGCTCGCCGCCGACACCCTCTCCGGCCTCGGCCCCGGGGCCCTCGACCCCGGCGACGTGCTCCTGATCGGCACGGACCACGGTCTCGACGCGGTGCCGCGCGGCGCGACGGCGTCGGCCGAGGTGGCCACCGGGGCGGGCGAGACGGCGGGCGAGGCGCTCACCATCCCGCTGCGGCTCGGACCGCGTGACCGTCTGCTGGGTGCCGAGGCGGTGCGCGCGCTGCTCGAGAACCCCTGGCGGGTGCGGGCGGACTCCAACCGCGTCGGGGTGCGCCTCGACGGGACGCCGCTCCCCCTGCCGGAGGGGATCGGCGCGCTCCCGAGCGAGGCGATGATGCTCGGCGCGGTGCAGGTCCCGCCGTCGGGCCTGCCGGTCGTGTTCGGACCCGACCACCCCACCACCGGCGGCTACCCCGTGATCGGGGTCGCGGACCGGCGCGGGCTGGACGTGCTCGCGCAGGCGGTCCCCGGAACGCCTCTGCGGTTCACCGCCCTGCGGTGACACGATGGGCGCCATGGCCCGCCTCCTGCCCGACCCCGCCTACTTCGCCTCCCTCCCCAAGGTCATCACCTCCGGCGCCGTGATCCTGCGCGACGAGCACGACCGGGTGGTCATCGAGAAACCGAACTACCGCGACCACTGGCTGCTGCCCGGAGGAGGTGTCGACCCCGGCGAGGACGCCCGCGAGTGCGCCCGCCGCGAGGTGCGCGAGGAACTGGGGCTCGAGATCGAGGTGGGTCGCCTGCTCTCGGCCGACTGGATGCCATCGAGCGCCGTCCGCTCCGCCCCGATGGGCGTGCACTTCCTGTTCGACGGCGGGGTGGTCCCCGCGGCGCAGCTCGAGGCGGACATCGTGCCGCAGGCCGCCGAGCTCGACGGCTGGATGCTCGCCGAGGAGTCCGAGCTGCACCTGCTGAGCCCCTGGGGCGCGGCGCGGGCCCGGCGCGGTCTCGCCGTGCTGCGCGGCGAGGCGGTCGCGGACCTGACGGCGCACTGAGCGGGCGGTCGCGCGTTGGCCCGAGATTCCCCCGCGGGGGCGGGAGTGCGCCATGATGTGCCGGTCCCTCCCCCGAGATCGACCTCCTGACGCGTCCCCCTGGAGCTGCGCATGACCACCGCCCCCACCTCCCGTCGGCCCCTGACCCGCTCCGAGCGGCTGGACCGGCTGCCCTTCACCCGCAAGCACGGGAAGATGCTCGGCGCGTCCGGCATCGGCTGGGCGCTCGACGCGATGGACGTGGGGCTGGTCAGCTTCGTCATCGCCGCGCTCACCGTGCACTGGGAGATCGGCAAGGGCGAGAGCTCCCTGATCGCCTCGGCCGGGTTCGCAGGCATGGCGATCGGGGCCACGCTCGGCGGGCTGCTCGCCGACCGGATCGGCCGACGCTCCGTCTTCGCCCTCACCCTCCTGGTGTACGGCCTGGCCACGGGCGCCTCCGCCCTCGCCGGCGGGATCGCGGTGCTGATCGTGCTGCGCTTCGTGGTGGGGCTCGGGCTCGGCGCCGAGCTGCCCGTCGCCTCGACGCTGATGAGCGAGTTCGCGCCGAAGCGGATCCGCGGTCGCGTGATCGTGTGGCTCGAGGCGTTCTGGGCGCTGGGCTGGATCCTCGCCGCCGTGATCGGCACCTTCGTCGCCGCGTCCGGGCCGAGCGGCTGGCGGTGGGCGCTCGCGATCGGCATGGTCCCCGCGCTCTATTCGCTCGTGGTGCGGCTCGGCATGCCGGAGTCCGTGCGCTTCCTCGAGAAGCAGGGCCGCGTCGAGGAGGCCGAGCGGGTGGTCCGCGAGTTCGAGGCCTCCGCGGGGGTCGAGCCGGGCGGGGCGGTGGCGGGGGCCGACGGTCCCAGCGGAGCGGTCGGCGGCACCGCGGCGGAGCCCGTCGGCGGGATCTGGTCCCGTGCCCTGCGGGCGCGGACCGCCGGGCTGTGGGTGGTGTGGTTCTGCATCAACCTGTCGTACTACGGGGCGTTCATCTGGATCCCGACGCTGCTGGTCGAGCGCGGATTCGACCTCACGAAGTCGTTCACCTTCACGCTCATCATCACGATCGCCCAGATCCCCGGGTACGCGGCCGCGGCATGGCTGATCGAGAAGCTCGGCCGACGCTGGACCCTCACGATCTTCCTCGCCGGCTCGGCGCTCTCCGCCATCGCCTACGGCCTCGCCGACTCCGAGCCGATGATCATCGCCGCCGGCTGCGCACTGAGCTTCTTCAACCTCGGCGCGTGGGGCGCCCTGTATGCGATCGGCCCGGAGCTGTACCCGACCTCGGTGCGCGGCACCGGCACGGGCGCCGCGGCGGGCTTCGGCCGCATCGCCTCGCTGATCGCGCCGTTCATGGTGCCGGTGCTGATCGTCGGCGGCGGCCAGCTGCTCGCCTTCGCCGTGTTCGCCGCCGCCTTCGCCCTCGCCGCCGCCGCGGCCTTCACCCTCCCGGAGCAACGGGGGAAGGCACTGGTCGAGTAGGGGGTCGGCGGGCTGGGGTCGACTGGGGTGCCTGGGCCGAGGTGACCGTGGTTGCACGGGCTGGATGGCCGGCGGGGCCGGTGACCGGGAGGAGCCCGGTGCGGCCGTGTCCGTCAACGGGACGTGAGCGGCAGCTGGCCTGCTATATGCAGGTCTGGTGCCGCTCACGTCCCGTTCGTGGACAGGCCAGGCCGGCCGAGGTCACTTCTCCAGCGACCCGTCGTAGGCGCAGATGGCGTCGACCTTCTCAGCGGAGCTGCTGGTCGGGTCGAACTCGAGGTCGAGCCACACCTTGACGAGCTCCTTGGCGAGTTCGAGCCCGATGACCCGCTCACCCATGCACAGGACTTGCGCGTTGTTGGACAGCACGGAGCGCTGCACGGAGTAGAGGTCGTGGGCGGTGACGGCGCGGATGCCGGAGACCTTGTTCGCGGCGATGGCGACGCCCAGGCCGGTGCCGCAGATCAGCAGGGCCCGGTCGGCTTCCCCGGCGGCGACCTTCTCCGCGGCGGCGACGGCGACGTTGGGGTAGAGCTCCTGGTCCTCCCGGGAGAGGACGCCCACGTCGATGACCTTCTCGACGCGGGGGTCCTGCTCGAGGAGTGCCGTGAGGGCGGTCTTGTGGCCGTGGCCGGCGTTGTCGGATCCGGTGACGATGGTGAGAGCCATGAGTGTCTCCTTCGAGAGAGGTGGGCAGTGAGGTCGGCGTGAGGTCGACCGGCGACTGTGGCCTGTTTCTGAACCACTATCGGGCCGAAAGTGGTTTGGGAACAGGTCACAACGATCGGCAAGAAGAGGGTATTGTTTGCTTTCTCAGAAACCATGGGGGGGAGAAGGGGGAAAAAAAAACACCCCACAGCGCTCGGCAGGACGAGGTTGGGCGGTAGGAAGGCGGGCGGGGCGAGGGAGGGCGGCTCGGGGGCGGCCAGCAGGACGAGGACAGGCGGCGGGACGAGGCGGGTGCGCAGTGGGGCGGGGCCAGACGGGCCGGCCGACCCCGGCCGACGCCGCCCAAGCCCCCATCCTCCTCACCCGCCGAGCTTCTCCCCCAGCAGCGTGACGATCTTCGAGAAGGAGACCGCGCCGGGGTCGGGAGTGCCCACGGACTTGTCGCCGTGGTTTCGGGCGCGGCCCTTGGTCGCGGCGATGTCGGCGGTGGCCTCGGCTCCCTCGACGGCACGGACGGCCGCGGTCGCGAGGGTGCGGGAGACGGAGGCGGCCGGGCCGTCCCCGCCCTCGGCGCCCCCGGCCTGGGCCAGCGAGATCGCCTCGCGGAAGGGCGCCGCCGCGTCGACCATGGTCTTGTCGCCGGGGGTCGCGCCGCCGAGCCGCTCGATCGCCTCGACGGCCTGGACGAGCCCGCCGAGCAGCTGCGCCCCGGTGACGGCGGCGTCGTCGGCGAGAGCGGAGCCGAGGCTGGTCAGCGCCGCGCCCCAGAGCGCGCCGGAGGTGCCGCCGGCCTCGGCCGACCACGCGGCGCCGGCCTGGACCAGCACCGTGCGCGCACCGCCGTCGGCCGCGACGACCCGATCGGCCGCCGCCCGCGCGGCCTGCGCGCCGAGCACCATGCCCTGGCCGTGGTCGCCGTCGCCGGCGACCTGGTCCATCCGGCCGAGCTCGGGCTCGAGCTCGACGAGCAGCGCCTCGACGTCGGCGAGGATCCCGGCGATCCGCGCCGCGGACTCCCGGGACTCGGCGGACGCCTCGGGGATCGGGTCCTCGCCGGGCGTGTACAGCTCGCCGCGCTCCACCCCGAGGTCGCCTCCGACGGTGCCGCCGCGTCGGAAGGCGGGGGCGTCGGCGGCGGCGAGCCAGTGCTGCTCGAGCTCCTCGTCCAGGCGCATCACGGTCAGGGACAGCCCCGCCATGTCGAGGCTGGTCACGTGCTCGCCGACCTCGGGGCGCACGATCGTCAGACCCGCCTCCCCGAGCAGCGCGGCGACGTGCTTCCACACCACGAACATCTCCTCGTACTTCACGGTGCCGAGGCCGTTCAGCACCGCGGCGACCCGCGGCGAGTCGAGCTCCGGGGTCTCCGCGAGCACCCCGTCGACCAGGATCCTCGCGAGCTCCTTCGCGCTCGGCATGTCCTGCTCGTCGATGCCGGGCTCGCCGTGGATGCCCAGGCCGATCGCCATCCGCCCCTCGGGGACGTGGAAGAGAGCGTCCTCGGCGCCGGGGAGGGTGCAGCCGTCGAAGGCGACGCCGAGGGAGCGGGTCGCGTCGTTGGCCTTCCAGGCGAGGCGCTCGGCCTCGTCGAGGTCGGCGCCGCCCTGGATCGCGGCCCCGGCGACCTTGAAGACGGGCAGGTCGCCGGCGATGCCGCGGCGGTCGCGGTGCTCGCCCTCGCGGCCGGAGGCCACGTCGTCGCTGACCGCGACGATGCGCACGTCGATGCCCTCGGCGCGCAGCATCGACGCGGCGACGCCGAAGTGGAGCACGTCCCCGGCGTAGTGGCCGAAGCCGAGGATCACGCCGCCGCCGTTCTCGGCGTTCCTCGCAACCGAGTAGACCTGGTCGGAGGACGGCGAGGAGAAGATGTTCCCGCAAGGCGCGCCGTGGGCGAAGCCGGGCCCGACCCAGCCGGCGAAGGCCGGGTAGTGGCCGGAGCCGCCACCGACGACGAGGGCGGGCTGCCCGGCGGGCGTCCGCCTCGTCCGCACCACGCCGCCGTGCACGCGCACGAGCTCCTCGGGGTGGGCGGCGACGAGGCCCTCGACGGCGTCGGCGGGGAAGGTCTGGGGGTCATCGAACAGGTAGGTCATCGAGGTCTCCGGATCGGCGGGGTCGGGCGCGGGCAGGCCGGCCGACGGGGCGGACCCCGTCGGCCGACCGGGGGCTCAGGCGGCGGTGTACCCGCCGTCGATCGACAGGATCGAGCCGGTCACGAAGCTCGACGCGTCGGAGGCGAGGTACACCGCGGCGCCCGCGAGCTCCTCGGGCTCGCCGGGGCGGGACATCGGGGTCATCGCGTTCCAGATGTCGATCTGCTCGCCGCCCTTCTCGTAGAAGCCGCGGGTCAGCTCGGTGCGCATGTAGCCGGGGGCGATCGCGTTGACGCGCACGCCGCGGGAGGCCCATTCGAGCGCGGCGGAGCGGGTGAGGTTGTGGACCGCGGCCTTCGAGGCGTTGTACGAGGCCTGGGTCTGGGGGACGTTGGCGATGATGCCGCTCATGGAGCCGGTGTTGATGATGCTGCCGCGGCCTCGCTCGAGCATGCGCCGGCCCACGGCGGAGAGCACGTGGTAGACGCCGTCGAGGTTGAGGGTCATCACGGCGCGCCACTTCTCGCCGTCACCGTCCTCGAGCGGGTGGTGGATGGTGCGCCCGGCGTTGTTGAGCAGGATCTCGATCCCTCCCACCTCGGCGTCGAGCGCGGCGACGACCTCCTCGACCATGGCCTGGTCGGTGACGTCGAGGTGTCGATAGGTGACGCTGACGCCGGTCTCGGCGGCGAGGTCCTGCGCGGCCTGCTCGCCGGTGGCGTCGTCGATGTCGGCGAGCACGATCGGGGCGCCGTGCTGGGCGAGGCCGCGCGCCATGGCGAGGCCGAGGCCCTTGGCGCCGCCGGTGACGAGGGCGGTGCGGCCGGTGAGGTCGAACAGTGTCGAGGTGGTCATGTCGGACTCCTTCGGGTGGGTCGGTCAGGGGGCGGCGGGATCAGGCCGCGGCGGCGGGGATGTCCTTCTTGCCGACGCGGGGCTGCTCGACCTTCAGGGCGAAGGTCATGAGGAAGGCCAGCGCGTACAGGGCGACGAACGCCCAGACCACGCCCACGTCGCCGCCCCAGGGACGGACGATCGCGACGACGGCCGAGCCGAGGAAGGTCGCGCCGCCCGCGGCGGTCGTGTACATCGCCATCGCGGCACCCTTGTGGTCGGGGGCGAGCGCGGGCATGATCGCGCCGAGCGGCACGAAGCCGGCCAGCAGGATGCCGAAGACGGTGCCCGCGGTGACGGCGACGGCGAAGCCCCAGTCGGAGCCGGCCGGCACCCAGTGCGGCACGTACCACCACAGCAGCAGGCCGATGGCGGAGCCGACGATCCCGAACCAGCGCACCGTGGTGGTCCAGCCGATGCGGTCGCCGAGGGCGCCGAAGGCGGCGTTGAACAGGATGTTGCCCGCGAAGATCACCGAGGTCATGAGCAGCCAGCGGCTCTGCCCCCAGCCGAGGGTCTCGGCGATCACGGTGGGCAGGATGATGAACATGCCGAACTGCGGGGCGGTGTTGATCAGGCGGGTCAGGAAGCCCATGAGCACGCGCCTGTTGGTCGCGGCGAGGCGCACCCCGGAGAGGATGACCTGCTGGGCGGACTCGCCGGCCGGGGCCAGGCGACGGTCTCCGTGCTCCTCGCGCACCCCGAAGCGGGCGATGAGGAAGCCGGCCACGACGATCGCGGTCGAGGCGATCATGGCCCAGCGCTCGCCGAACAGGCCGCCGCCGAAGGCGGGGATCAGGCCGATCGCGACGAGCGAGCCGATCGTCGGCATGCCGCCGGTGAACATCACGTAGAACCAGCCGACGGCGGCGCCGTTGCGCTCCTTCGGCACCACGGCGTTGATCCACACCAGGAAGGCGAAGGCGAACAGCGGGAAGCCGAAGCCCCGCAGCGCGTAGGCGCCGAAGATCAGCGGCACCGACTCGGTCGCGAGGGCGCCGACGAAGGCGGCCTGGAAGACGACCCACACGACGACGCCGAGCAGCATCACCCGCCGCGGACCCCACAGGTCCGAGAGGGCTCCGGCGAGGTAGGAGCCGATCAGCGCGGCGAGCGAGTAGCAGGTGATGACGGTGGCGGCGAGGTTGATCATCGCGTCGCCGCCGCCGAAGACGTTCGCCATGTGCGGGGAGACGAAGTTGGTCTCGACGCCGTTGCCGGTCATGAAAACCAGCACGCCGAGGAAGCCCCAGCGGAGGGCGTGGGGGATGCCGAGACGGTCGAGGACGGTCTCCTGGGCGGAGCCGGCCGCGGGGACGGCGGCTCCGGCGTGGGCGGTGGACGGGGCGGCGCTCATGGGTGCACTCCTGTGTGCGAGGGGGAGAGACGCGGGACGGGCGACGGCGCGCGGTGGTGCGTCGCCCGTCCCGGTTGTGCGGATCGCGGATCGCGGCCGACGGGGGTCGGGACGATCGGGGGCCGACGGGGGTCGGCGGGTCGTGGTCCGCTCGTCGCGGCTCAGCGACCGGGGAGGATGGAGACCTTCACCGAGGAGCCGGCGGAGTCCGCGACCTTGTCGAGGGCCTGCTGGAAGTCGGCGAGGCCGAACTGGTGGGTGCAGATCTCGTCGAGGGGCAGCACGCCGGACTCGATGATCTTGATGGCGGCGGGCCAGGTGTGCGGACCGAGGTGGGCGCCGCGCACGTCGAGCTCCTTGTCGTCGGAGATGATCGACCAGTCCACGGAGACGTTCTCCTTGAACACGGAGTACTCGACGAAGCGGCCGAGCTTGCGCAGCAGGTTCAGGCCCTGCCCCACGGCGCTCGGGTGGCCCGTGCACTCGATGTAGACGTCGGCGCCGTAACCGCCGGTCAGGGCCCGGATCTCCTCGTAGATGTCGACCTTCGAGGGGTTCAGGGTGAGGTCGGCGCCGCACTTCTTCGCGAGGGCCAGCTTGTCGTCGTCGAAGTCGAGGGCGATGACGAGCTTGGGGCTCTTGTGGCTCGCGCCGATGATCGCGCCGAGGCCGATGGGGCCGGCGCCCGCGATGACGACCACGTCGTCGAACTGGATCTCGGCGCGCTCGACGGCGTGCAGCGAGCAGGACAACGGCTCCGCGTAGGCGGCGTGCTGCGGCGCGATGTCCGCCGAGATCCGGTGGGCCCGCGCGAGCTGGGGGACGATCATGAACTCGGCCATGCCGCCGTGGTAGTGCTTGAAGCCGAACATGTCGTGCGGCGCGCACATCCAGTACCAGCCGCGCCGGCAGTACATGCACTCGCCACAGGGGACGATCTGCTCGACGACGATGCGGTCGCCGACGGAGACGCCGTGGTGGCCGAGCGCCTCCTCGGAGCCATCGACGACCGTGCCGGTGATCTCGTGACCGGGGATGATGCCGGGCTCGACCCAGCGGTCGCGGTTCTCGTCGCCCCAGAACTTGGCGGCGCCGGCGTAGGCCTTGAGGTCGCTCGCGCAGACGCCGACGGCCTCGACGCGGATCAGCAGCTCGTCGGCGGCGGGCACCGGCACGGGGCGCTCCTCGAGGCGGTAGTCCTCGGGGGCGTGCATGACGACGGCCTTCATGGACCGGGAGGTCTCGGTCTGCGGGTTCTCGGCCTTCAGGGTCTCGCTCATCGGCGACACATCTCCTTCGATACGTTCCGGCGGCTGCGCCGCCTGCCTCGGTCGAGCGACGGCCGACGGGTCCGCGGCGCGTCGGGATCGACCCTACGGAGCAGTGAGAACATTCGTCAAGCACAAATGTTCCTGTGGTGGGCGCGCGGCATCTGCCGGAGCGCGGGCTCCCGAGGCCCGCCGCGAGGCGGCCCGGGTCGACGCCGCCGACTCCCGCGCGCCGTCGGCCGGTCGCACCGTCGGCCGGTCGCGCCGTCGGCCGGTCGCGCCGTCGGCCGGTCGCGCCGTCGGGCTCAGTCGGCGAGGATGGCCTCGGCGGTGGGCACGTCCGTGATCAGCGTCGAGAACATCCCCGTGCGCGCGCCGGCCACGATCGACGGGGCCTTCTCCCGGCCGGCCGCGAGCGCCAGCCGCTCGGGGATCCCGCGCAGCACCTCGAGCGAGGGCCGCACGAGGCGGTCCGACCCCGGGTACGGCACCTGCTCCCCGTCGACGTCGAAGAAGTACAGGCACACGTCCCCCACCGCGCTCCGCAACCCCGGGTCCTCCCGCGGCACCACCGAGGTGAGCGACTCCCGCCGCAGGTAGGGGGCGCCGATGCCGGTGATCACGACGCGGGCCCGCGCCCACAGATCGGTGATCTCGACGAAGCTGGGGTCGGCCTGCAGCTCCCGCCACAGGCTCGGGCTCGGCAGCGCCGGGGCGAAGATGAAGCGGGGCTCGGCCCGGGTGCCCGAGGCGAGCTCCCGCACGATCTCGTTGGTCTGGAAGGCCGGGTCGCGCTCCTGCTGACCGCCGATGGTCGGCGTGACCAGCACTCCCGGGAGGGCGGGCAGTCCGCGCATCCGGGCGACCGCATGGGTGGTCTTGCCCGAGGACACCAGCAGCACCTCGCCCGGGGTCAGGTCGAGGCGCACGAGCTCCTCGGCGAGCAGGTCGCCGATACCGCGGAACTCCCGCTGCACCTGGTCGCCGGGGGCGATCCGCACCCGCTCCACGCCGAGGTGCTCACGCAGCCTCGTCTCGAGGTCGGCCAGGTCGGGTCCGGCGATGTCGAGCACCTCGAAGCGGACCATGCCGATGCGGCGCGCCTCGGTGAGCAGCTTGGAGACCGTCGGCCGCGAGACCCCGAGCTTCTCGGCGACCTCCGCCTGCCGCAGGTCGTCGAGGTAGTACGCCGACGCCGCCCGATGCAGCAGCTGCAGGTCCATGTGGGTCTCGAGCACGTCCGCCCCTCTCCGGTCGCTCGACGGGCGTCCCCGTCCGGACCTCGACAGGATGCCATGCCCGCGTCGCCGCGGAGCGGGCGGCGGTCCGCGGAGTGCCAGGCGCACCGCTCGGCACCCCCGGCCGACAGCGCCGCGCCTCCAGGCGCTCCGCTCGGCGCCCCTCTCCCGGGCCTGGCAGGATGAGGGCGCGACGGAGCGGGACGGACGGCCCGCCGCCCGGGGACGGGACGACGGAGGGAAGGGCTGGTCGATGGCGGATCGCGACGGCGCGGTGCTCGGACTCGACATCGGCACCTCCAGCAGCAAGGCCGTCCTCGTCGGCCCCGACGGACAGGTGCTGCGCAGCGCCGCCCGCGACCACGCGGTCCAGCGCCCGGCCCCCGGCCACGTCGAGCTCTCGGCCGACGTCTGGTGGGAGGAGGCCGTCGCGTTGATCGGCGAGCTGACCGCCCCGGGGGACGTGCGCATCGAGGCGATCGGCGTCTCCGGGATGGGTCCGTGCGTGCTGCTCGCCGCGGTCGACGGCACGCCCGTGCGGCCCACGATCCTCTACGGGGTCGACACGCGCGCCGAGGCGCAGATCCGGCGGATCACCGCGGAGCTCGGCGAGGAGGAGATCCTGCGTCGCGCCGGCTGCGTGCTCTCGAGTCAGGCCGCCGGTCCGAAGATCGCCTGGGTCGCCGAGCACGAGCCGGAGGCCTACGCCCGGGCGTCGCGGCTGTTCATGCCCAGCTCGCACCTGACCTTCCGCCTCACGGGCGAGTACGTCATGGACCGGGTGAGCGCGAGCCTGGTCGCGCCGCTGTACGACCCGACGACCGCGGACTGGCACCGGCCCTGGGCCGAGCGCATCGCCCCCGGGATCGAGCTGCCGACCCTGCGCTGGGCGGGCGAGCGCGCGGGCGCCGTGCTCCCCGCGGTCGCGGCGCGCCTGCCGGGGATCGAGGCGGGCACACCCGTCATCACCGGCACCCTCGACGCCTGGTCGGAGGCGCTCAGCGTCGGCGCGACCGCGCCGGGCGACGTCATGCTCATGTACGGGACCACGACCTTCCTCGTCGCGCTGACGACGGAGCCGCGGCCGAGCCGCACGCTGTGGCCCACCGCCGGGCTCGCCGCGGGCACCCACACCCTGTGCGGCGGGATGGCGTCGTCGGGCGCGATCACCGGCTGGCTGCGCGAGCTGACCGGCGGAGCCGACGTCCCGACCCTCCTCGCCGAGGCGCAGGAGAGCGGCCCGGGGGCTCGCGGCCTGCTGATGCTCCCGTACTTCGCCGGGGAGCGCTCCCCCATGCACGATCCGTCCGCCCGCGGGGTCCTCGCCGGGCTGACCCTGTCCCACACCCGCGGCGACCTGTACCGGGCGGCGCTCGAGGCGGCGGCCTTCGGGGTGCGCCACCACGTCGAGGAGCTCGCCGCGGCGGGGGTGCCCGTGCGGGAGATGACCGTGGCGGGCGGCGGGGCGCGGGACCCCCTGTGGCCGCAGATCGTCAGCGACGTGACCGGGGTGCCGCAGCGGATCCCGCGCGACACCGTCGGCGCCTCCTACGGCTCGGCCCGGCTCGCCGCCGCGGGCGTGCTGGGCCTGGACACCTCGGGCTGGAACCCGACGGTCGCCCGCCTCGACCCCGACCCGGCGCTCGGCCCGCTCTACGAGGAGCTGTACGGGCAGTTCCGCGACCTCTACCCCGCGACGCTCCCGGTCGCCCACGCCCTCGCGCGGCTGCAGGAGGATGCGGGGCGGTAGATGCGGGGAAGGAGCGCGGGAGGAAAGCTGGACACAGGAGGAGCGCGGGAGGCCGCCGGGGACGCGGACGCCGCGGCCGTGCTCGCCCGCGGCCTGCTGCGGGCGGCGGGTCGCACCGTCCCCCGCTCCGGTGCGGGCGTGTCACCGGTGCGGGAGCGGGACGTCGGTGATGCGAGCTGCGCATATCTGCAGCTCGCATCACCCGCGTCCTGCCGCTCGACGCCCCGGGCCCGCGCCAACCCGACCGTTCTCCCCTCCCCCTGTCCGCGCCCCGCCAGCCGGCCCGCCCGTCCTCCTCGCCCCCGTCCGCCACGTGCCAGCCCGCGCCGCGCTCCCCGTCGGCCCCGTACCGTGGACCCCGCCCGTCCCCGCGCGAAGGAGCCGCCATGCATGCCGACCGCCTCACCGACCCGATCTGCTACCACGCCGAGGGCCCCTACTGGTCCGAGGACTGGGGCGGCCTGCGCTGGGTGGACATGCTGGCCGGGGACGTGATGCACCTCGACGCCGGCGGCACCGTCCACCGTCGGCCGACCCCGAGCCGGGTCGTCGCCTGCGTGCGCCCCGCGACCAGCGGCGGAGCCGTGCTCGCGCTCGAGAAGGGCTTCGGCCTGGAGGATGCGGACGGCACCGTCACCGCGCTGCCCCCGCTGTGGGACGGCCCGATCCGGATGAACGAGGGAGCGGTCGCCCCGGACGGCTCGTTCCTGTGCGGCTCGATGGGCTATGACCAGGCGCGTGGCGCGGCGGCGATGTGGCGGCTGCTGCCCGACGGCACCACCACCCGCCTCTTCGGGGGGCTCACCATCTCGAACGGCCTCGCCTTCACCGAGGACGGCGCGCACGCCTACTACGTCGACACCCCGAGCGGACGCGTGGACGTCTTCGACTGGGACGACGAGGCCGGTCTCGTGGAGCGCCGCCCCTTCGCCGACCTCGTGACCCAGGAGGGCCACCCCGACGGCCTCACCCTCGACGCCGAGGGCAACGTGTGGGTCGCCATGTTCGGCGGTTCGCAGGTGCTGGGCCTCGAGGCGAGCGGTGCGGTGGCCGAGCGGATCGAGGTCGGGGCGCGCCAGGTAACGGCCTGCACCTTCGGCGGCGCGGACCGCTCGACGCTGTTCATCACGACGAGCCGCGAGGGGCTGTCGGCCGACGACGACCCGCAGGCGGGCTCGCTGTTCACCGCCGCCCCGGGCGTCCGGGGCGGCGCGTCGGAGACCATCTTCGGCGGCTGAGGGACGACCGCCGGGCCGCCGACCGGCGACCCGCCGTCGGATCAGACGGCGTCGGCCGTCTTCTCCTCCGCGATCTCGCCGGTCGCGAGCGACGCCTCCATCGCGTCGAACTCGCGCATCGCCTGGGCCGAGGGCCGGGGCGTCACGAGACTGACCACGACCGCGAGGATCAGGCACACCGCGAAGCCGGGCACGATCTCATAGAGGTGATCGCCGCCGAAGAGGTTCCAGTCGACGTCGGGCCGGAACTGCCCCCAGACGAAGGCCACCACGGCACCGACGATCATGCCGACGCCCGCCCCGGCGGCCGTGAGCCGGCGCCAGAACAGGGCCAGCAGCACGATCGGGCCGAAGGCCGCGCCGAAGCCCGCCCAGGCGAAGGCGACCAAGGCCAGCACCGAGCTCTCGGGGTTCAGGGCCAGGATCAGCGCGATGATCGACACGGCGAGCACGCCGATCCGTCCGCCCCAGAGCTTCCCCGTCGCGGACAGCCGCATCCCGATCCCGCCGAGGAAGTCCTCGACCAGGGCCGAGCTGGTGACGATGAGCTGCGAGGAGATGGTGGACATGATCGCGGCGAGCACCGCGGCCAGCAGCACGCCCGCGATCAGCGGGTGGAACAGCATCTGCGAGAGGTCCAGGAAGACGGACTCGCCGTTCTTCTGATCGGTCAGCAGCTCGGGACCGTTCTGCTGGAAGTAGGCGAGGCCCGCGAGCGCCGTGAAGATGGCGCCGAGAACGCACAGGACCATCCAGCTCATGCCCACGACGAGGCCGTACTTCGCATCGCGCGAGGACCGCAGCGCCATGAAGCGGACGATGATGTGCGGCTGGCCGAAGTAGCCGAGGCCCCAGGCGAGCGAGGAGATGACGCCCACCGCCGTGGCGCCCGCGGTCATCGAGCCGAAGTCCGCGTTGACCTGCCGCACGGACTCGAACATGGCGCCCGGGCCGCCCACCACGAACATCGCGGTGACCGGGACGATGATCAGCGAGACGAGCATGATCAGTCCCTGGACGACGTCGGTGTAGCTCGCGCCGAGGAACCCGCCGAAGAGGGTGTACAGGATGGTCACGCCCGCCACCAGGAGCATTCCGGTGAGATACGGGCCGCCGAACATCGACTGGAAGAACACGCCGCCGGCGACCATGCCGGAGGAGACGTAGAAGGTGAAGAACACCAGGATGATCACGCCGGCCGCGATCCGCAGGATGTTCGTGCGGTCATGGAGGCGGTTGCCGAAGAAGCTCGGCACGGTGATCGAGTTGCTCGCGATCTGCGTGTACTGGCGCAGGCGCGGGGCGACGAAGAACCAGTTCAGTCCGGCGCCGACGGTGAGTCCCACCGCGATCCACGCCTCGACCAGGCCGTTCATGTAGAGCGCGCCGGGCAGACCCATGAGCAGCCAGCCGGACATGTCCGAGGCGCCCGCGGAGAGCGCGGCGGTGAAGGGGTGGAGTTGGCGGCCGCCGAGCATGTAGTCCTCGCCGTCCGTCGTCTTGCGGAAGGCGTACAGTCCGATGCCGAGCATCGCTCCGAAGTAGATCGCCAGGGCGATGAGCTTGAAGACGAGATCCATGAGGGGGCTCCGATCTCCGGGGAGGGGGCGCACGGACTCGCCGCTCACGGCGACGAGCGGGCCCGGGGACAGGGAAAGGGTTCTCGAGGTAGGGAGCAGGGGGCAGGGGCCCTCGAGGGTACGCCCTCCTCGGCGCTGGCGCGGCCTCTCCCCCGGCGCGACCTTCCGCTGCGCCCTCACCGCGCCACCCGCCGCGCCCCCTGCCGCGCCCCCGCTGCGCACCCGCCGCGTCGTCGTCGGCGAACAGGCGGGCCCACGCTGTCCTACGTGTCGGTGAGACGAGTGTCACCGACACGTAGGACAGCGTGGGCCCGGGGTCAGGCGGGGCGGGGCCTGGGATGAAGCGGGGTCAGCCGAACAGCGCGTCGGTGTCGTCGTCGACCCAGTCCAGGGTGCGCTCGACGGCCTTGCGCCACAGCCGCATGTAGCGGTCGCGGGTCTCCTCGTCCATCTGGGGCTCCCAGCGCTTGTCCTCGGCCCAGTTGTCGATGACGTCCTGCTCGCCCTCCCAGTAGCCGACGGCGATGCCGGCCGCGTAGGCGGCGCCCAGCGCCGTGGTCTCGATGACCTTCGGGCGCACCACGGGCACGCCGAGGATGTCGGCCTGGAACTGCATCAGCGTCTCGTTCATGACCATGCCGCCGTCGACCTTGAGCTCGGTCAGCTCGACGCCCTCGGAGGCCGCGTCGGCGATCGCCGCGTCCAGCACCTCGCGGGACTGGAAGGCCGTGGCCTCCAGCACCGCGCGGGCGATGTGGTTCTTGTTGTGGAAGCGGGTCATGCCCACCATCACGCCACGGGCGTCGGAGCGCCAGTGCGGGGCGAACAGGCCCGAGAACGCCGGGACCACGAACAGGCCGCCGTTGTCGTCGACCTGCTTGGCGAGCTCCTCGATCTCCGGGGCGCTCTTGATCAGGCCCAGGTTGTCGCGGATCCACTGCACGAGCGAGCCGGTCACCGCGACCGAGCCCTCGAGGGCGTAGACGGGCTTGTTGTCGCCGATCTTGTACGCGACGGTGGTGAGCAGACCGTTCTCGCTGCGCACGAGGTCCTCACCGGTGTTGACCAGCATGAAGTTGCCGGTGCCGTAGGTGTTCTTGCCCATGCCGATCTCGAAGCAGGCCTGGCCGAAGGTCGCGGCCTGCTGGTCGCCGAGGATGCCGGCGATCGGGGTGTCGATGAGCAGCCCGTTCTTGCGCCCGTGGCCGTAGACCTCGGAGGAGGACTTGATCTCGGGGAGCATGGAGAGCGGGATCCCCATGTCGCCGGCGATGTCCTCGTTCCAGTCGAGGGTGTCGATGTTCATGAGCATGGTGCGCGAGGCGTTGGTGACGTCGGTGACGTGGACGCCGCCGTCGGTGCCGCCGGTCATGTTCCACACCAGCCAGGAGTCGGTGTTGCCGAAGAGCAGGTCCCCGGCCTCGGCCTTCTCGCGGGCGCCGTCGACGTTCTCGAGGATCCAGGCGACCTTGGGGCCGGAGAAGTAGGTCGCGAGCGGCAGACCCACGCGCTCCTTGTACTTGTCGGCGCCCTCGTCGCCCGCGAGGCGGTCGCAGATCTTCTGAGTGCGGGTGTCCTGCCAGACGATCGCGTTGTAGACGGGCTCCCCGGTGTTCTTGTCCCACACCACCGCGGTCTCGCGCTGGTTGGTGATGCCGACGGCGGCGAGCTGGTGCCGGTTGATCTCGGCGTTCACGAGCGCCTGCCCCACGACGTCGCGGGTGTTCTTCCAGATCTCCTTCGGGTCGTGCTCGACCCAGCCGGACTTGGGGAAGATCTGCTCGTGCTCCTTCTGCCCGGTGGCGACGATCTGCCCGGCATGGTCGAAGACGATCGCACGGGTCGAGGTGGTGCCCTGGTCGATCGAGAGGATGTACTGCGGAGAGTCGGTCATCGGAACTCCTTCGTCGGGATGAACGGGTGATGGGTTCATAGTGCCGGACAGCCCTGGCCCGGGGGCGGGCGCTGTCCGAACGGGGGTCAGAGGGCGAGGCTCGCGAGACCGGCGAGCACGCCGCCGATGATCGGGCCGACGATCGGCACCCACGCGTAGCCCCAGTCGCTGCCGCCCTTGTGCGGGATCGGGAGGATCGCGTGGGCGATGCGGGGACCGAGGTCACGGGCGGGGTTGATGGCGTAGCCGGTGGGTCCGCCGAGGGAGGCGCCGATGCCGACGACCAGCAGCGCGACGGCCAGCGGGCCGAGCCCGCTCGGCGTGGCGCCGAACATGATGATCACGAGCACGAGCACGAAAGTCGCGATGATCTCGGTGACCAGGTTCCAGCCGTAGGAACGGATCTCCGGGCCGGTGGAGAAGGTGCCGAGGATGGTGCCGGCGTCCTGCTCCTGGTCGTAGTGGGTCTTGTAGGCGAGCCAGCAGACGACCGCGCCGAGGAAGGCGCCGATCACCTCCGCCAGCAGGTACGCGATCGTGCTGCCGACGCCGACGGCGATGCCGGGCCCGTACTCCTCGGCACCGCTGGCCAGCAGGCCCAGGGTCACCGCGGGGTTCAGATGCGCGCCGGACTTGTAGGCGACGTAGACGCCGGCGAAGACCGCGAGGCCCCAGCCGAAGTTGATCAGCAGCCAGCCGCCGCCGTTGCCCTTGGTCTTGCCCAGGATCGCGTTGGCGACGACGCCGCCGCCGAGCAGGGTGAGCATCGCCGTGCCGGCGATCTCGTACAGAAAGATGGTTGCCATGGGGCCTCCTCGTCGAGCGGCCCCGCTGCGCTGCGGGACCGGTGGCATCCAGTGGGGGGAGAGGGCGGGAGCGTGCCCGCCCGTGGTCCGACGGCGGGATCGCCGACGGGTGGTCCGAAGGCGGAATCGCCGTCGGACGGACCTCCCGGCCTGATGACGGCCGGGAGGAGCTCAGGGTCAGCGGCGGCCGGGGACCTCCGCGGCGGTCGCGATGCGGGCCGCGGCCTCGTCGTCGCTGCGGGTCGTCTCGCCGGCGAGCCGCGCGGCGATGTACTCGCGGTAGGTGCTCACCTCGCCCTCGCGCGTCGCCTCGTCCCAGCCGAGCTCGGCGCCGACCAGCGCGGCGATCTCGTCGGCCGCCGCGACGCCGCGGTCGCGCACCTCGTAGTCGAGACGGGTGCGGCGCTCGAGCACGTCGGCGAGGTGCCGGGCACCCTCGGCACGCACCGCGTACACGACCTCGGCACGCAGGTAGCGGGGGGCGTGCTCGAGCGGGGTCGCGAGCGAGGGGTCCGCGTCGATCAGGGAGAGGACGTCGGAGAGCAGGCTGCCGTAGCGGAACAGGAGCCGGTCGACGCGGACGTCGTCGAAGCCGTGGCGTCGGCCGATCTCCGCCTTGTCGCGCACGAGCGCGCCGTAGCCCTGGGCCCCGATGACGGGGATCGAGCGGGTCAGGCTCGGGCGCTCCGGCTCGAGGTCGCGGAGCGCGAAGTCGACGACGTCCTCCGCCATGACACGGTAGGTCGTGTACTTGCCGCCGGCGATCGCGCTGAGCCCCGGCTCGACCTCCATGACGGTGTGCTCGCGGGAGACCTTGGTCGAGCCCTTGTCCCCGCCCTTCTTCACCGGCTGCAGCAGGGGCCGCAGGCCGGAGTAGACGCCGATGACGTCCTCGCGGGTGAGGTCGTCCTTCAGCACGGCATTGGCGTGCTCGAGCACATAGTCGATGTCGTCCGAGGTCGCGCCCACGGCGCGGGGGTCCTGGGTCCAGGGGGTGTCGGTGGTGCCGATGACCCAGTACTCGTCCCACGGGATGATGAACAGGACCGACTTCTCGGTCTGGGTGATGATGCCGGTGTCGGGGACGGCGGGGATCCGGTCGCGGGCGACGGAGATGTGGATGCCCTTGGAGGCGAGCACCTCGAGGCCGGCCCCGGCCCCGGCGAGCTCCTGCTGCTCCTGGGTCCAGACGCCGCCGGCGAGGATGGTGGTGCGGGCGTGGACGTCGAACTCCTCGCCGCTCTCCTCATCCCGCACCCGGGCGCCGATGACGCGCTCGCCCTCGTGGAGGTAGTCGATGACGGTGGTGTAGTTGGCGACGGCGGCGTCGTGCTGCGCGGCGGAGCGCACCAGCATCATGACGAAGCGGGCGTCGTCCATCTGCGCGTCGTAGTACTCGAGTGCGCCGACGGCCTTCTCGCCGTCGAGAGCCGGGAAGACCTCGAGCATCTTCTGGTGCAGGAGGTGGCGGTGGAAGGGGACGGCGCGCTTGCGGCCCACGGACTGCATGGCGTCGTAGAGCATCACGCCGGAGCCGATGAAGCCGCGGTCGATGACCTTCTTGAAAAAGGGGAAGACGAACTTGATGGGCCTGACCAGGTGCGGGGCGGTGTGCTCGAGCAGCAGGTCGCGCTCGCGCAGCGCCTCGGCGACGAGCTTGAAGTCGAGCATCTGCAGGTAGCGCAGGCCGCCGTGCATGAGCTTCGAGGAGCGGGAGGAGGTGCCGGAGGCCCAGTCGTGGGACTCGACGAGGCCGACGGAGAGGCCGCGGGTCGCGGCGTCGAAGGCGGCGCCCGCCCCGTTCACGCCGCCGCCGACCACGAGCACGTCGAGGGGGCTGTCCGCGGTCGCGCCGCGGAGGCGGTCGAGATGGGTCGCGCGGCCCTCGGGGGTGAGGGCGGATCGCTGCTGATCGGGCACGGGCTGCTCCTTCGCATCGGCTCCTGACGTCCCCGCTGGCGGGCGGGGACCCGTCGCGCGCTTCACGGCGGGGTCGGGGCACATCCTGGGACGGGCGTGCAGTGCGACGCAAGCTGGCTGCACGAACGTGCAACACTGGCGCCATGTCGCGCGATTCCCGGCTCGAGGAGCTCTTCACCGCTGCACGGATGTACTACGACCACGGCCGCACGATGGAGTCGATCGCCGGGGAGCTCGAGGTCTCGCGCTCGACGGTCTCGCGCATGCTGCGCGACGCCCGCGCGGAGGGGCTCGTGGACATCACGCTGCGCCCGCCGGAGGCCCACCGGGTCGGCGAGCTCGCCCGGCGCATCACCCGCCAGCACGGGGTACGGGTCCACGTGGTGCCCGGGCCGCCCGACGGCGACCAGCGCGACCGCCTCGCCTCCGTCGTCGGCACCGCCGCGGAACTGCTCGACGACATGCTCGAGCCGGGCGGCACCCTCGGCGTCGCCTGGGGCACCACCGTCGCGGCGCTGCTCGGGGCGGTGCGCCCGCGGCCGGTGCCCGGGCTGCGGGTGGTCCAGCTCAACGGCGCGATCAACGTCGAGGGGACGGGCCTGACCTACATCTCCACGGTCCTCGCCCGCGCCGCCGAGCGCTGGGACGCCACCGTGCACCAGTTCCCCGTCCCGGCCTTCTTCGACTACCCCGCGACCCGGGAGGCGATGTGGCGAGAGCGCTCCGTGCAGCGCGTGCTCGAGACGCAGGCGCAGGCCACGGTCGCAGTGTTCAGCGTGGGCGCCTTCGACGCCGAGGTCCCCAGTCACGTCTACACCCACAACTACCTCACCGACGCCGACCTCCGCTCCCTGCGGGCGGACGGTGCGGTGGGCGACGCCTGCACCGTCTTCCTGCGGGCAGACGGCACCTTCCGGGACATCGCCATGAACGCCCGCGGCTCCGGCACCGCGCCGGACCGCCTCGCCCGCATCCCACGCCGGCTGCTCATCGCCTCCGGCTCCCGCAAGGCCCCGCCGCTGCGTGCCGCCCTGCGCGCAGGCGTGGCCACGAACCTCGTCCTCGACGAGGTCACGGCCACGGCGCTCCTCGCACTCGGCTGACCCGGCGGGCGCCGCGGCCCGCTCACCCATTCGGGCCAGCTTCTGAACCATTTTTGGGCCCGAAGTGGTTCAGAACTTGGCCCTACTCGCCGGGGAGTCGAGCGCGCACGTGCCGCTGCGGGATCACCACTGGCGGCGGGCGATGCGGGTCGTGAGCCCGAGCTCGCCGACCTCCGCGACCACCCGCCGGATCTCGGTCTCGTCGGGAACCTGAACGCCGCGCTCCGACAGCGTGCGCCGCAGCCGGAGCAGGATTCGCGTCGGCCGGAAGAGATCGCCGCCGTTGGCCCGACTGAGGGTCCACCCCTGTGAGGCGAGCTCGTCGCGGCGCTGCTCGTCAGCGCGCCACGCACCCTTGGCGAGGCGATGCCCGTCCCCGTCGTACTCGAGCCCGAGCCCGATCTCCTCCCAGGCCAGATCGATCTCACGCCTCCGCCCCGTCAGGGGATCGAGCACCGGCAGATTGATGGCAGGCTCAGGAAGTCCGGCTCTGACCAGCAGCAGTCGGAAAATCGTCTCACCCGGGGACCGCACTCCGCGCCGGGCGAGACGGAGAGCCTCCAGCGCCCTGGGAGTGCCATGCAGGCCCTTCACCTCGGTCAGCGCGGCCGCCAGCGTGGCAGGCGTCTCGCCCAGATGCTTCAGCTCGGGCCCGAGCACGCCGTCCACGGCGGCGACCAGGTCCCAGAGCGGGATCATCGTCGCGATCTCGCGCAGCACCTCCGACGGTGCCGAGAGCGTGAGCTCTCCACGGGTCACCGTCGGTCCGGGCTGCATGCGGTGCACGACCGCTCCCCGCGACACGCCCGATGTCCCGCCTCGCTCGACCCGAGCGTGCAGGAGCGGCAGTCGAGCACCGTCGTCGAGCGAGGCCCCGGGGAGCAGCGAGGGGATCCGCTCCAGCCCATCGGGGCCGACGTGTGCGCCGGCGCGCAGAGCATCCACTCCGTCGTCGAGCGCCAGGGGCATCGGGACGCCCAGGAGCAGCGCCGCGGTCGAATGGCTGAGCACCGACCCGGGGATCACCTGGTTCTGCAGCACCCACCCCATGGCGTTGACGAGCGCCGGATCCTCCGCGGGAGTGAGGTAGCCAGGAAACACCGTGGTGAAGCGCGAGGACGCCAGATCCCGCGAGTGGAATCCGAGGGCTAACCACCTGCTGCGGTGGAGAAGCAGGCGGGCGAACCTCTCGAGCGGCTTCGTCATGGCGCCGACCGTAGGGAACGGCGACGCACGAGGCGTGCCCCAGGGCGCCGCTGTGGATGACCTGCGATGGGGAGGAAGCATCGCGACGCCTGGCCCGGCTCGACTGGCCCAGCCCAGCCCAGCCCAGCCCAGCCGAGCCGAGCCGAGCCGAGCCGAGCCGAGCCGAGCCGAGCCGAGCCGTGCCGACTACGGTCAGGTTCCGAACCACTATCGCGGCAGAAGTGGTTCAGAATCTGACCCGGAACTGACGTGGGGCCCGGCCCGGTCAGCCCTCCGCGGCCGCGAGGTCGAGGCGGTGCTCGCCGGTGTAGACGTTCATCCGGCCGTCGCCGTCCTCACCGGCGCGGGTGAAGCCCACCAAGGTCATGCCGACCTCGGCCGCGGTGTCGACGGCGAGGGAGCTCGCGGCGGAGACGCAGGCCAGGAGCGGGATCCCGGCCATGTAAGCCTTCTGCGCGATCTCGAAGCTGGCGCGCGAGGAGACGAGCAGGAACACGTCCCGCAACGGCAGGCGGTCCTCGAGCAGCGCCCAGCCGATCACCTTGTCGACGGCGTTGTGCCGGCCCACGTCCTCGCGGACCACCAGCAGGTTCCCCTCGAGGTCCACGAGCGCCGCGGCATGCACCCCGCCGGTGCGGGCGAAGACGGCCTGCTGGTCATCGAGGGAGCGGGCGGCGGCGAGGATCGTGCGCGGGTCGACCTGCCACTCGTCGGACAGCTCGAAGCGACCCTTCCGGCGCACCGCCTGGATGCTCTCCGCCCCGCACACCCCGCACGCGGACGTGGTCGTGAAGTTCTTCGTGACCAGCGGCAGGAGCTGCGGCCGGGTCGTGGTGAAGTCCATGACGTTGTAGGTGTTCTGCGCGAACCCGCTCGCGTCGTCGACCACGGCACCGTCGCAGTAGCGCGCCTCGGCCACGTCCTCGCGGGAGCGGATCAGGCCCTCGGCGTGCAGGAAGCCGTGGATCAGCTCGACGTCGTGGCCGGGGGTGCGCATGGTCAGCGACAGCTGCTGCCCGTTGAGCCGGATGTCCAGTGGCTCCTCGACGGCGACGTGGTCGCCCTTGCGCCCGGCGTACAGCCTGCCGTCGCGCACCCGGACGGTGCGGATCCGCGCGGTATCGGTGACCCTGCCCATGGTTCGAGGGTAGTCGGCCGACGGCGCTAGTACCGCGCGCTACGGCGCTGCTACCGCGCGCTGCGCCGCCGCTACCGCCCGCCCTCGGCGAGCCGCTTGGCGAGGTCGAGCTCCTCCTGCCAGCCGCTCAGGTTCTCCTCGTAGTTCCGCCGGCGCAGCGCCTCGTCCACGCCGAGCGCCGCGAACCCGCGCTCGCGCACGGTGAGCACCACCCCCTCGGCCCCCGGGCCCGGCGCCGGGGCGATGCGGAACTCGACAGTGTTGTGCGGGGCGTCGGCCAGCTCGCCGAGACCCCCGCCGAGCCAGCGGAAGACCACGCGGTCCGGCGGCTCGAGCGCGTCGATCGCGATCTGGAAGACGCCGTGGACGGGGTCGACGACGCGCACCACGTCCCGGTCCCCGCTGATCTCATGCTCCCGGTACTCGCCGTCGTTGATGAACCAGCCGGGTTCGCGCACGATGCCGTACACCGTCTCGGCGCTCGCCCGGATGGGGACGCTGTGCACGATCTCGTCGGGCACCGGGGCGTCGGCGGGGAGGGTGGGCTGTTCGGAGGTCATGGCGCTCCTCGGGTCACGGCGGCCTCGTCGCCGCCTGGTGGGAAGCCTGGCAGAGATCAGCGTCGGGCGCGAGCGCTTCGGCCGGCGCGCGTGCCTCGGCCGACGGCGACACGTCCGCCGACGCCGGTTCGCCCGCCGACGCCGGGTCCCCCCACCGGCGCGGGTGACCCACCCGCGGGCGGACCCCGCTCGTCGGCCGCGCACGGACCGCCCCTACAGCGGGTCCGCGACCGCCTCGGTGATCGGGCGCGGCGCGCGGCCGAGCACCTCGCGCACGCCGTCGCCGACCGCGTCGAGCTCTCCGTCGCGGATCGCCGTATAGGTGCTGATCCACGCCTCGACCTGCCAGTCCGGCGCGCCGTACGGGGCGCGGGAGGCACGGGCCTCCGCCATCGTCTCGTCGACGTACTCGTACTCCTCGCCGCGGGCGCGCGTGAGGAGCAGGGCAGCCTCGCCGAGGCTCACGGCCGTCGGCCCCGTCAGGTCCAGCACCCGCCCGGCCCAGGGGTCGGGGTCGCGGAGGATCGCGGCGGCGACCTCGGCGACGTCCCGTCTCGCGACGAAGGCGCAGCGCCCGGTGCCGCCCGGACCGCGGATCACCCGCTCCTCGCCGCCGAAGTCCAGCAGGACGTCGGCGTAGAAGCTGTCGCGCAGGAACGTCCAGGTCAGGCCAGAGTCCCGCAGCATCTGCTCGGTCGCGCCATGGTCGCGGGCGAGCGTGAAGCCGGCCGACTCCGACGCGCCGAGGAAGGACGTGTACACCACGTGCCGCACCCCGGCGGCGACGGCCGCGTCGATCGCGGTGCGGTGCTGGTCCAGACGGTCCGCGGCCTCTCCGGCGGAGACGAGCAGCAGCGCGTCGGCCCCGGCGAAGGCGGCGCGGCAGGCCTCGGGATCGGCGAAGGAGGCGAGGGCCCGCTCGGCCCCGGCGAGCTCCGGCAGCCGGCGCATGGTCCGGCCGACGAGGCGCAGCTCGACCCCGGGCACCCCGTGCAGCAGGCGGGCGACCTCGCCGCCCACCTTCCCGCTCGCGCCGGTGACGACGATCCGCATCAGACCAGGCCCTTCTCAGCGAGCCAGTCCCCGGCGATGGTGGCCGAGTCCAGCTGCTCGTCGACGCTGCGGGTGTTCAGCGCGATGAGCTCCTCGGTGGTCAGCGCCGCGGTGACGGGGGCGAGGGCCGCCGCGGCGGTCTCGTCGATCTTCGCCGAGACGAGCGGGGCGACGTTCTGCGGGAGGATCATCGCCTCCGGATCCTCGAGCGTGACCAGGTCGTTCGCGGCGATCGCGGGGTCGGCGGTGTAGATGTCGGCGAGCTGGGTGGTGCCGTCGAGCAGGGCCTGGAGGGTGAGCGGGCCGCCCGAGTCGGAGACGGGCAGCACCGTGACGGTCACGCCGTAGATCTCCTGCGCGCCGGCGGGGCCGTAGGGCCGGTCCTCGAACTCGGGGTTCGCGGCGATCTGCAGGCCGTCGATCCCGGCGAGGTCCGCGATCGAGGCCAGCGAGTTCTCGGAGGCGTAGGCGGCGGTGGTGGTGTAGGAGTCCTGGTCGGTCGCCTCGGCGTGCTCGAGGACCCGTAGCCCCTCGGGCAGGGCGTCGCCGAGCGCGGTGGAGAGCTCGTCGGCGGTACCTCCGGCAGCCTCGGGGTCGACGTACTGGAGCAGGTTGCCGAGGTACTCGGGCAGCAGGTCGATCGCGCCGGACTCGAGCTCAGGCATGTACACCTCGCGCGGGCCGATCTGGTACTGCCGGTCGACGGTGAGCCCGGCGGCCTCGAGGACCTGCGCGTACAGCTCGGCGATGATCTCGTTCGAGTAGTACTGCTGGGAGCCGACGACGATGGTCCCGCCCGCACCGCCGCCGTCGGAGGCGCCGCCCGCGGGGGCGTCGCTGTCCTCGGCGAGGGGGTCGGCGTTCGAGCAGGCGGCGGCGGTCACGGCGAGCAGGCCGGTGCCGGCGAGGGCGACGGCGCTGCGGCGGCCGACGACGGGGGTACGGGGGCGGCGTGCGGTCATGGTGTCCTCCTGGGATGGGCTCGGTGCGAGGTTGTGGATGGTGCGGCGGGAGGTGGTCTAGGGGTCCGGCGGTTAATCGGCGGGCTGGCTAGGGAGCTGAGGGCGGGGCGGCGGGCGGATCCTGAGGTGCGGCGCCGTCCTCAGGCGCGGGCGGCGCCGCGCGGGGCGGTGAGCCGTTCGACGAGGCGGAGCGTGAGGTCCAGGACCAGGGCGAGGGCGACGACGAGCAGGCTCCCGGCGAGCATCTGCGGGTAGTCGCGCAGGTTCAGGCCGAGGAAGATGAAGCGCCCCAGCCCGCCGTTGCCGATGTAGGAGGCGAGCATGACGGTCGCGACGACCTGCACCGCGGCGAGGCGCACCCCGCCGATGAGGAGCGGCAGCCCGATCGGCACCTCGACCCGGGTGAGGATCTGCCACTCGGTCATGCCCTGGGCGCGGGCGGCGTCGACGGTGCGGGGGTCGACCGCCTCGCAGGCCGAGTAGGCGCCTGCGAGCAGGGACGGGATCGCGAGGATCACGAAGGCGAGCATCGGCGCGGTGAGCCCCACCCCGAGCCACAGCCCGAAGAGGGTGACGAGACCGAGGGTGGGCAGGGCGCGGGCGGCGCCGCTGAGCGCCACGGCGAGGCCGCGGCCGCGGCGGGTGTGCCCCACGTACAGGCCGATGGGGAGAGCGATGAGCGCGGCGATGCCGACGCCCAGCAGCGTGTAGAGCAGGTGCTCGCCGAGCCGGGCGAGGATGCCGGAGGGTCCGGGCCAGCGCGCGGGGTCGGCGATCCAGGCGAGCGCCTCGAGGAGCTGGGTCATGCGGCGGCCCCCGTCGTGCGGCGGCGCGCGGGCCGCTGATGCGCCCAGGGCAGCGCGATCCGGGCGAGGACCACGATGAGCGCGTCGAGCAGCAGGGCGAGGGCGGCGGTGAGCACCACCCCGGCGAGGATCTCGGCGATGATGCCGCGCTGGAACCCGTCGATGAACAGCATGCCGAGGCTGGGCACGCCGAGCACGCCGCCGACGGTCACGAGGGAGACGGTGCTGACCGCGACCACCCGCAGCCCGGCGACGAGGGCGGGGCCGGCGAGGGGGAGCTCGACCGTCAGGAAGCGGGCGAGCGGCGCGTACCCCTGTGCGGTCGCGGAGCGGAGGGTCTCCCCCGGCACGGCGCGCAGGGCCTCGGAGGCGCTCGGCACCATGAGGGCGAGGCCGTAGATCGTCAGCGCGACGACCACGTTCCCCGGGCTGCGGATCGAGGTGCCGAGCACGAGCGGCAGCACGATGAACAGCGGCAGCGAGGGGACCGCGTAGAGCAGCCCCGCCCCCGCGGTGAGCGGGGTGCGCAGCCAGCCACGGACCGCGATGAGCTTCGCGATCGGCACCGCGAGCAGGAACGACAGCACGATCGCGGGGAGCGCCTGGGCGAGGTGCGCGAGCAGGTGGGAGCCGATGAGGTCGAGGTTCGCCCCGATCCAGCTCATGTGCGGGGCTCCGCTCCGCGTCGGCCGACGTCGGCCCGGTCGCCCATGGAATCCGGCCCGACGGCGGCAGCCGGACCATCGGCCGTGAGCACCCCGGCGGCCCGCCCGTCGGCGTCCACCACGATCCGCCGCCCGCCGACCTCCTCGACATGGAGGGTGCGCGCCCCGCGGTCGGCGCCGACGAAGCTGCGCACGAAATCGTCGGCCGGGGCGGCGAGGATCTCCTGCGGCGTGCCCACCTGGGCGATGACCCCGCCGGGGCGGAGGATCACAACGCGGTCGCCGAGCAGGAAGGCCTCGTCGATGTCATGGGTGACGAAGACGGTGGTCTTGCGCAGGTCCTGCTGCAGGCGGCGCATCTCGTGCTGCAGCTCGGCGCGCACGATCGGGTCGACGGCGCCGAAGGGCTCGTCCATCAGCAGGATGTTCGGGTCCGCCGCGAGCGCCCGGGCGACGCCGACGCGCTGCTGCTGCCCGCCGGAGAGCTGCGAGGGGTAGCGGGAGGCGAGCGCGGGGTCGAGGCCGACGGTCGCCATCAGCTCGAGCGCGCGCGGCCGGGCGGCGCGGCGGCTGGACCCGGTGAGGACGGGGACCGTGGTGATGTTGTCGAGCACGCTGCGGTGCGGGAGCAGCCCGCTGGCCTGCATGACATACCCAATGGAGCGGCGCAGGCGCACGGGGTCGAGGCCCGCGACGTCGTCCCCGTCGATCGTGACGCGGCCGCTCGTGGGGTCGACCATGCGGTTGACCATGCGCAACAGCGTCGTCTTGCCGGAGCCGGATGTGCCCACCAGCACGACCGTCTCGTGAGAGGCGATCTCGAGGCTGAACTCCTCGACAGCGGCGGTGCCGTCGGGGTACGTCTTGCCGACCTTCTCGAAGGCGATCACGGGGCCTCCCCACGCGGGATTCGTCGTACAGGTGTTCGAGAGCGTGTCCGGTCGACACTACTGCATGCACGGGGCCGGCGGGGAGATCGCGACCGGTCAGACGCCACGATCGGAGCCCGCTCGTCGAACAGTCCGGGAGATCCGGGCCGCCCCACACACTACATCGTTCCGAGGTATATCGAAACGAGGTATCACCGGGCTACGATGCTCCCGTGCTCGACCTGATGATCCTCGGCTTCCTCGCCGACTCCCCGCTCCACGGCTACGAGTTGCGCCAGAAGATGGCGCAGCTCAACGGTCACGCGCGGACGGTGAGCGACGGCGCGCTGTATCCGGCGATCCGCCGGTTGCGCGAGGCCGGGCACGTGACCAGCACCGAGGAGAAGGGTCGGGCCGCCGCCGCCCGCCGCACCCTCCGCCTCACCGACGGCGGCCGTGCCCGACTGCTCGAGCTGCTCCGGGGCGCCGACGGCGCGGACGTCACCGACCAGTCGCGGTTCTTCGTGGTCCTCGCCTTCCTCTCGCACCTGCCGGAGGCCGACGCCCGGGACGCGGTGCTGCGCCGGCGCCTGCGCTTCCTCGAGGGCGCGCGCAGCTTCTTCACGGCCGACGGGGAGCCGCTGCGGGCCGCCCGCCTCACCGACCCCTACCGCGTCGGGATGATGACCATCGCCCACGCCACCAGCCGCGCCGAGATGGCCTGGCTGCGCGAGCAGCTGGGCAAACGGCGCGACGAGGAGCAGTCCCAGGATCCGGGCCCGGCCCGAGAGAGCGAGTCCCGATGAGACGCGACCCCGCCGGCACTGGCTCCCCCGTCGGCAGCACCGGCTCCCCCGCACGCAGCGGCTCCCCCGTCGGCAGCACCGGCTCCCCCGGGAGCCTCCCCGTCCCCCGCACCATGCGCGCCGTCGTCCTCGACGGGCCCGGCCCGCTCGAGGCGCTGCAGCTGCGCGATCTCCCGCTGCCCGAGCCGCCCCGGGGCTGGGTGCGGATCCGGGTGCGCGCCGCCGGGCTGAACCGCTCCGAGCTGCACACGCGCCTCGGCCTCGCCGAGGGCGTCGTCTTCCCCCGCGTCCCGGGGATCGAGGCGACCGGCGTCGTGGACCTCGACCCCTCGGGCGCTCTCGGCCCGGGGCAGCAGGTCATGACCATGATGGGCGGGATGGGCCGGACCGTCGACGGCGGATATGCCGAGTACACCTGCGTGCCCCGTGGCCAGGTCATCCCCTTCACCGCGGACCTGCCGTGGGAGGTGCTCGGCGCGATCCCCGAGATGCTGCAGACGGCGCACGGATCGCTGACCCTCGGGATGGACGTCAGCCCCGGCGACACGGTGCTGATCCGCGGCGGCACGTCGTCGGTCGGTCGCGCTGCGGCGATCCTCGCGAAGCGGCTCGGCGCCGCACGGGTCCTCGCCACCACCCGGTCGCTCGCGCGGGCCGACGAGCTGACCGCCCTGGGCGTCGACCACGTCGTGCTCGACTCCGGGGAGATCGCCGCCGCGGTCCGGGAGCTGGTGCCGGACGGCGTGGACTCGGCCCTCGAGCTGGTGGGCGCGCCGACTCTGCGCGACACCCTCGCCTGCGTGCGGGAGCACGGTGTCGCCTGCTTCACCGGGATGCTCTCGAACGAGTGGGTGATCCCGGACTTCTACCCGATCGGATTCCTACCCCGTGGCGTGCGGCTCTCGGCCTACAGCGGCGAGGCGTCGGATCTCCCGGCCGATGTGCTGCAGGCCTTCCTCGACGACGTCGCCGCGGGGCGGGCGCAGGTGCCGCTCGGACAGGTCCTGCCGCTCGAGCGGATCCGCGACGCGCACGACCTGATGGAACGCGGCGGCGCGACCGGCAAGCTGGTCGTCCTGCCCTGACGGCGCGGCTCTCGGCTCAGCCCGATCCCCGCTCCACCGGCCCCCGGCGTCCCGAGTGCTGCGTTCGGACCGCTGCGGGGCACCCGTAGCGGTCCAGATGCAGCACTCGACGGCGAGGCGGCCCGGGATCGCGAACGGGTCCCGGTCTGACCCGCCCCGCCCACGGCCGACGGGTCAGCCCGCGAGCGGCGGATGCTCCTCGACCCGCAGCGTGCCGCGGTGCACGGTGAGCGCCGCCCCCGGGGCGAGGGTCGTGAAACCGGGCTGCGGGTATCCGGTCGAGGAGATCAGCACCCGGTCGCGATCGGCCCGCCAGCGCAGGTCGTACACCTCGGTCGGCTGGTCCGTCGGCGCCTGCGCGGGATCGTGCTGGGCGAAGGCGACGAGGGTGCCGGGCGTGGTGAGCAGGCAGTTCAGCGACTCCGGCGGCCGGCCGAACAGCTCCGTCGTCAGCGCCGTGAGCTCCCGCGCGGCGTGCTGGAGCGCGAGCGCCCAGTCGGGCCGACCGTCCCGCTGCGGCAGCTCCGCGGCCCAGGCCGTGATCAGCGAGAAGAACAGCTCGGAATCGGTGGTGCCCTGCGGCGCCCGTCCCCCGCGCCCGAGGATCCCCTCGCGCAGCTCCCCGGAGAGGTCGAACTGCCCGTTGTGGCAGAAGCTCACCTCCCCCTCGACGAAGGGGTGCGTGTTGGCGAGCTCGAGGGTGAGGCCCACGCTCGCCCGCCGCAGATGGGCGACGATCACCTCGCCGTGCGCGGCCTGCACGGCGTCCCCGTAGCCGGTGGACTCCCGCGCGGTGTCGGTGCCGCGACGCACCACGGGCCGCAGCGGCGCGGGATCGTCGGCCCCGTCGGCCCCCGCTCCCCCGGCGTACCAGGCCACGCCCCAGCCGTCCTTGTGCCGCTCGGACAGCGCCGTGAACAGCGGCAGCTCCTCCGGGACTACCTCGTGGAGACTCCGCCCGCCGTGGGCGACGACGCCGAGCAGTCGGCACATGACGCTCTCCTCCCCGACGGCTCAGGACGCCGCCGCGCGGGCCTTCATCCGGGCATCCAGCAGCAGGGCGATCCGGGTGAGGACGAAGTTGATGACGATGTAGATCGCGGAGACCACCACGTAGGTCTGCACCAGGTAGCGGGTGATGGAGACCATGGTCTTGCCCTGGAACTGCAGCTCGTTGACGGAGACGACGTACCCGAGCGTGGAGTCCTTGAGCAGGGAGACGAGGGCCAGGATGAGGCTGGGCAGCACAAGGCGCACCGCCTGCGGCAGCACCACGGACCGCATCGCCTGCCCGTGGTCGAGGCCGATCGCGGCGGCCGCCTCGTGCTGGCCGCGGTCCACGGCCTGGATGCCGGCGCGGAACACCTCGGCGGTGCTCGCGGAGGACACCAGGATCATCGGGATGACCAGCATCCAGAAGCGCGGGAAGGTCACCCCGAAGGCGGGCAGCGCGAGCAGGAAGGCGTAGACCACGAGCAGCATCGGGATGCCGCGGAAGAACTCGATCCACGCCGTCGCGGCCCCGCTCAGCAGCCGGCTCCGGGAGAGCCGCGCGAGGGCGAGCAGCAGCCCCAGCGGGAAGGCGACCACGGCGCCGACGGCGGTGGCCTGCAGCGTGCCGACGAGTCCGCGTCCGAGGAAGGCCAGGTAGTCGACGCGCAGGTAGACGATCCACTTGCCCGGGTCGAGCTCGCCGTTGCGCTGGAACTGCCACAGACCCAGCCCGATCAGGGTCGCGAAGACGGCGATGCTGAGGATCGACAGCAGCAGGATGCGGCGGCGGCCGCGGGGACCGGGGGCGTCGAAGAGGACCCTGGTCGAGGCGGCGGTGCCGGCGCTCATGCCTGCGCTCCCGCGGTCACGTCGAGGGTGCGCCGGGCCCGGTCGGTACGCCCCCGGCCACCGGGGGCGACCGCACGCTGCAGCGCCCCGCCGAGCGCCGCGCCGCCGAGCGACATGCCGAGGTACACGGCACCCGCCACGAGGAACATGACGACCGCCTGGCCGGAGCGGATGTTGAGGGTCTGGGTGACCCAGGTGATCTCCTGGACCGCGATCGCCGAGCACAGCGCCGAGCCGATCACGGTGCCGATGAACACGTTGACCAGCGGCTGGATCATGGCGCGGAAGGCCTGCGGCAGCACCACGAAGCGGAGGGTGCCGAAGAAGCCGAGGCCGATCGAGCGGGCCGCTTCGGCGTGGCCGACGGGCACCGTGTTGATCCCGGAGCGGACGTTCTCGGCGACGAACGCCGCGGAGGAGAGGGTCAGCCCCAGCACGCCGCACCAGAAATACGGCAGGCGGAGCCCGACGTCGGGCAGGCCGAAGGCGATCAGGATCAGCAGGCTCAGCAGCGGGATGTTGCGGAAGATCTCGACGTACACCGCCCCGGCCCAGCGCAGCGGCGGCACGGGGCTGACCCGGCACACGGCCACGACCGTGCCGAGCACGAGCGCGAAGGCGTACCCGAGCAGGGTCAGGGCGATGGTGAACCCCACGCCCTGCAGCAGCAGGGGCAGGTTCTCGAGGATCACTCTCATCGGCGGGGGCCTCTCGCGGGGACGGGACGGCCGACGGGACACCGCGCAGGGCGCCCCGTCGGCGGCGGATCAGGCGGGGAGATCGCCGGGGGTGGGCGGCTCGGGAGCCTCGCCGTCGATGACCTGGCCGACCGTCGCGGTCCACAGCTGCTCCCACACGCCGGCGTCGATGATCTCCTGCAGGAAGCCGTTGACGAGGTCGAGCGCGCCCTCGGCGTCCTGGGCGAGGCCGATGCCGTAGGGGTCGTCGACGAAGGGCTCGCCCACCACGGTGACCTCGGGGTCGGCGGCGGAGTTGCCGAGCAGCACGCCCTGGTCGAGCACGTAGGCGTCGGAGCGGCCCTGCTTGAGCGCCGCGACGCAGGACTCGTTGTCGGGGAGGGTCTGCACCTCGCCCGGATCGGTCAC
Source organism: Brachybacterium sp. J144 (assembly GCF_036321705.1). NCBI lineage: Bacteria > Bacillati > Actinomycetota > Actinomycetes > Micrococcales > Dermabacteraceae > Brachybacterium > Brachybacterium sp. J144. Next base: position 14,502 of record NZ_JAZDCG010000017.1, on the reverse strand, counting down.
GAACTCCTCGATGGCCTGCACGCCGGTGGAGTTGGACTGGGTGACCAGGTTCAGGCCGGTGAGGTCCTCCGGGCCGGAGATGGTCTCGGCGTCCTCGGTGCGGACCTGGATCGCGGTGCCGGAGAGGTAGTAGGGGCCGGCGAAGTCGATGACCTCGAGGCGCTCCGGGGTGATGGAGTAGGTCGCGACCACGCAGTCGACGGTGCCGTTCTGCACCATGGTCTCGCGGGTCTCGACCGTGGTGTCGAGGTACTCGACCTTCTCCTCGCCGCCCTCGCCGAGGAGGTAACGGGCCAGGAGCTGGGTCACCCCGGCGTCGAAGCCGGTGGGCTGGCCGCCCGTGGTGCTGGCGAGGGAGAAGACCTGGTTGGCGAGGGTGCCGCCGCGGATCAGCTGGCCCCGCTCGCGGATGGCGGTGGCCCAGGGGCTCGCGGCGATCACGTCGTCGGAGGCGACGGGGCCGGAGGCGATCACGTCGGCGAAGGCGTCGCCGCCCGCGCCGCCGCCATCGGAGGAGTCGGATCCGCCGCCCTCCGCGCCTCCGCCGAGGGAGGGGCCGTCGCCGGTGTCCGTGCTGCAGGCGGCGAGGCCGAGGAGGGGCAGGGCGGCCGCGGCGGCGACCACGGAGCGGCGGCCGGGTCGGAAGCTGGTGCTGGTCATGGATCTCTCCGGTCTGTCGGGTCGGCCCGGGCGGGTCGACAGTGGGGTGGCTGGGTCGGGACTCTGGCTGGGGCTTCGGCTCGGAGGGATCGGGCGTCGCGGGAGGGGATCTCAGTGGGCGAGGATCTTGGATAGGAAGGCCTTCGCCCGGTCGGTGCGCGGGGCGGTGAAGAACTCCTCCGGGTCGCCCTCCTCCACGATCTCGCCCTGGTCCATGTAGACCACGCGATCGCAGACGTGCCGGGCGAAGCCCATCTCGTGGGTGACCACGAGCATGGTCATCCCCGCCTCGGCGAGCTCGGTCATCACGTCGAGGACCTCGTTGATCACCTCCGGATCGAGAGCCGAGGTGGGCTCGTCGAAGAGCATCGCCTTGGGCTTCATGGCCAGGGCGCGGGCGATCGCGACGCGCTGCTGCTGGCCACCGGAGAGCGCCGTGGGCAGGGAGTGCGCCTTGTCGGCGAGGCCCACCCGCTCGAGCAGCTCGAGCGCCTGGGCGTCCGCCTCCGCCTTGGGCACGCCGCGCACCTTGCGCGGGCCCAGGGTCACGTTGTCGATCGCCTTGAGGTGGGGGAAGAGGTTGAAGCTCTGGAACACCATGCCGACGTCAGCGCGCAGGCGCGTGAGCTCCCGCCCCTCCTCGGGCAGCAGCTCGCCGTCGATGCGGATCTCGCCCGCGGAGATGGTCTCGAGCCGGTTCAGGCAGCGGCAGAGCGTGGACTTCCCGGAGCCGGAGGCCCCGATCAGGGCGACCACCTCTCCGCGGTGGATGTCCAGGTCGATGCCCTTCAGCGCCTGGAAGTCGCCGAAGAGCTTGTCGACGCCGCGCACGGAGATCAGGGGGTCGGCGGACGACGCGGCGGAGAGCGCCGAGGAGTGCGCGGAGGCATCGGGGCGGGCGGGGTCCATATCCCGATCCTTCGGGGTTCCCGGCCTCCTGTCCACTTCCGTGACGGCGTTGTCGCGATTCGGGACGGTTCCGTGACCTGCGGCCGGCGTTGCGAGGCGGGGCGGGGGACGGCTGGCGGGGCGGCTGGCGCTGCGGGGCCAGCCGAAACCGGGGCCAGCCCGGCCGCGACCACCGAGTGCTGCATTCAGACCGCCACCGGGCCTCCATAACGGTCCAGACGCAGCACTCGGCGCCGGCCCGCGGGGTGAGGGCGGCCGACGGGGCGGCAAGGCCGGCCCGCGGGGTGAGGGCGGCGGCGGCCCCCGCCAGCCGGCTCCCGCCGGCCGACAGGCCGAATCCGGCCGGCTCAGCCCTGGTACGCGCCCTGGTAGACGGCCTCGAAGGGCGCATGACCGCCCTGGCGGTGCTCGATCGAGCTGGTGACGACGTCCTTCGCGATGCGGGCGGCCTCGAGCTCGGTGGCACCCTTGGCGAGCTCCGCGGTGACCGCGGCGGCGAGGGTGCAGCCGGCGCCGGAAACCCGCTCCTGGCCGATCTTGGGGCTGCGCAGCTCGACGACCTGCTCGCCGTCGTAGAAGACGTCCACGGCGTCCTCGCCCGCGAGCACCACGCCGCCCTTGGCCAGCACGGTCACGTCGTAGGTGTCGTGGATGCGCTTCGCGGCCTCGGTGAGCTCCGCGACGGTCTCGATCGACTCCATGCCGGACAGCGAGAGGGTCTCGAAGTGGTTGGGGGTCACGAAGGTCGCGAGGGGGAGGATCTTCTCCTTGAGCGCGTTGTCGGTGTCGAGGGCGGCACCGGGCTCCTGGCCCTTGCAGATCAGCACCGGGTCGAGGACGACGTGCCGGAACTCGCGCTCGGAGACGGAGGCGGCGACCGCGTCGATCGTCGCGGGGGTGCCGAGCATGCCGATCTTGACCGTGTCGATGTCGTGGACGGCGGTGGTCGCCTCGATCTGGTCGCGGATCACCTGCGGGTCCACCGGCACGAAGCGGTGCGCCCAGTCGTTCTGCGGATCGAAGGAGACGATGCAGGTCAGCGCCGCGGTGCCGAAGGTGCCGAGCTGGTGGAACGTCTTCAGATCGGTCTGGGCACCGGCTCCGCCGGTGGTCTCGGAGCCGGCGATGGCGAGGGCGACGTGGGTCATGGGGGCCTTCCTGGGGTCGTTCGGGCGGGGCCGCGCAGGGCGGCCGACGGGGGCGGCCGCGCGCTCCCAGGGTCGACATGCACCGTCGGACCCGTCGCAGCGGCCCGGCCGTGCGCTCCCAGGGCCCGGATCCCGCCGGGGCACGGGGTGCCCTGCGTGACCGGCCCGTCACAACGGCCGAGGATCCAGGGTAGACCCTCCGGTACAGTGCCTGCGTGCTGACCCCTGACCGCCCCGCCGAGCGCACCCTCGCGCGCGTGCGGGCGGGCGGGCCCGCTGATGCCCCGTCGGAAGGCGCTTTGCCCGCCGGCGCCCGGTCCGCCGGCACCCCGTCGGCCGACTCCGCATCCGCTGACGCCCCGTCGACTGACTCCCCGTCGGCCCACGCCGCGTCGGCCCCCGAGGGCTCCGCCGCCCCGCCCCGCGGCCGCCTCGCCGCTCTCCTCGACGGGCACCTCACCTCGACGATGCGCTTCCTGCTGGTGGGCGGGGTGGTGTTCCTGCTGGACGCCGCGATGTACAACCTGCTGGTGTTCTGGAGCCCCTCCGAGGGCTGGGGCCACGGGATCATGCACGGCAGCCCGCTCCTGGCGAAGGTGCTCACGATCGCCGCCGCCTCCTGCCTCACCTATCTCGGCAACCGGCTGTGGACCTTCGGGGACCGCCCGCGCCCGGACACGGCCCGCTCGATCCTGCTGTTCGTGCTGATCAACCTGATCGCGAGCGGACTGCAGCTCTCCTGCCTGGGCATCTCCCGCTACGTGCTCGGCCTGGACTCCCCGCTCGCGGACAACATCTCCGGCACCTTCATCGGGCAGATCGTCTCCACCTCCTTCCGCTACGTCACCTACGGCCGGTACGTCTTCCCGCGCCACTGACCGTTCCCGCGCGGGCACTGCCGAGGACGCCCCGGGACCTCCCCGCCCGTCTCTGACAGACTTCCGGCCATGGACTTCTCCGGCCCCTGGACCCGTGCCTCCTCCGCCGCCGGCCTGCTCGTGGACGGTCAGGCGCGCCCCACCGTGTTCGCCCGCATGTCGGCCCGTGCCGCCGAGCTCGGTGCGCTGAACCTCGGGCAGGGCTTCCCCGACGACCAGCCCCCGCAGGTGGTCGCCGAGGCGGCGGTCTCCGCGATCCGCGCGGGCCGCAACCAGTACCCGCCCGGTGCGGGCGAGGCCGAGCTGCGCGAGGCGATCACCCGTCACCAGGCCGACTGGTACGGCCTGCACTGGGACCCCACGCACGAGGTGCTCGTGACCACCGGCGCGACCGAGGCGCTCGCCGCGACGCTGCTGGCGCTGGTCCGCCCGGGCGACGAGGTCATCACTCTCGAGCCCTTCTACGACCAGTACGCGGCCCTGATCGCGCTGGCCGGCGGCGTGCATCGCACGGTCCCCGTCACCTCCCGCACCGACGATCGGGGCGATCTGGTCCTCGTCGTCGACGAGGCGGAGCTGCGCGGTGCCTTCTCCGAGCGCACCCGGATGGTGCTCGTGAACTCCCCGCACAACCCCACCGGGCTCATGCTGTGGGTGGGCGCGCTGCAGGCCATCCTCGAGGAGGCGGAGCGGCACGACGCGCTCATCGTCACCGACGAGGTGTACGAGCACCTCACCTTCGGCCCCGCGCACCTGCCGATCGCGACGCTGCCCGGGGCGCAGGAGCGCACCGTGTCGATCTCCTCGGCGGGCAAGACCTTCTCCGTCACCGGTTGGAAGATCGGCTGGATCACCGCGCGCCGCGAGCTGATCACGGCGATCACCGGGGCGAAGCAGTGGCTCACCTACACCTCCGGCGCTCCCTTCCAGCCCGCCGTCGCCGCGGGCCTCGCCCTGCCCCCCTCGGCCTTCCACGACATCGCTTCGGACCTCCGCGAGCGCCGTGACCTGCTCACGAAGGGACTGCGCGAGATCGGGTTCCGGGTGAGCGTGCCCGAGGCCGGGTACTTCGCGGTCGCCGATGCGGCGCCCTTCGGGGAGGCCGACGCGGCGGCGCTCTGCGAGCGGCTGCCCGAGGAGGCGGGCGTTGTGGCGATCCCGCTGTCCGCTTTCTACCGGGGCGGGCGCGCGGGCGACGCCGCCTCCTACCTACGGCTCGCGTTCTGCAAGAGCCGGGACACGATCGAGCAGTCCCTCGAGCGCCTCGAGGCCTGGGCGGCGCCGCGGCGCTGACGGCCGCGCCGGGCGGTCAGACGGCTCTGACAGCCCCGCCGTGCGGTCAGACGGCGCTGACTGTCGCGGGCTCGGCGAGGAAGTCGGCGAAGGTCACGAAGGTGAACTGGCCCGAGTTGGCGTCGGCGTCGGGGATCTCGAAGACGACCTCGAAGGAGACAGTGTCACCGTCGTTGACGGTGGCGATGTAGCCCTCGTAGTCGGGCGCGATCGCGGTGGCGGTCTGGATCTCCGCGCCGCCACCGGTGACGTAGCTGGGGAGCACCAGCAGGCCGCCGATCGTCTCCTCGGCGCCGTGATAGGTCAGGGTCAGCGGCACGGTGATGTACCGGTTGCCCGCGGCGGGCTCGGGGTTCTCCATGTAGGGCACGGCGACGACCGCCTCGGTCGCGTCCCAGTTCACCTCGCCGACGGTGACGTCGACCGTGGTGCCGTCGCTGCCGATGGTGAAGGTCTCGCCGATCGCGTACTGCCCGCCGGAGGACGCCGCGGAGGTCGCCTCCTCGGTCGTCGCTTCCTCGGAGGTGGCCTCCTCCGTCGTCGGCTCCTCCTCGGTGACCGGGTCCTCGGCGGTCTCCTCCTGGGTGGTCTCCTCGGCGCTCGTCTCCTCCGCGGAGGTGGTCTCCGCGGCCTCGTCATCGCCCCGGCCGGAGAACCAGAAGATGCCGCCGCCGACGACCACCAGCAGCAGCGCGAGCACCGCGCAGCCGGCGCAGACGAAGATCGCGATCCTGCCGCCACCCCCGGACTTCTGGGGCGCCGGGGCCGCGGCCGTCTGACCGGCGCCGAAGGCGGGGGCGAAGGAGGGGCTCTGCCCGAAGGAACCGTCGGCGGCCGAGCCGCCCGGCTGCTGGCCGTAGCCGCCCTGCTGCCCGAACGAGCTCTGCTGGTCGGATCCCGACTGCTGGCCGTACCCGCTCTGCGGGTCATACGCACCCTGCTGGCCGTAGGGATCGTTGCCGGAGGGCTGGCCCCATCCGTTCTGCGGCGGCTGTGACATCTCTCGTCCGGCGCTCGGTGCGCGCCGACCCCTCTCTCCCGGACACCCCGTTGGTCGCCGGTCCACGGTGAGCCGACGCACACATCGTACGGTGCCGGGGGCGGCATCCCGCCCCAGGCACCGTCCCGATCAGGTCACGCCGTCAGCGCGGCTCACCGTCCGGTGCGCGCCTCCGCGGCCTCACTCGGCCGTGCGCGCGAACCGCTCGCCGTGGAAGCTGCCTCCTGCGGCCCGACGGGAGGCACCGCTCGCATCGAGGTACGGGGTGATGCCGCCGCGATGGCGGGGGAAGCCCGCGCCGAGGATCAGCGCCAGGTCGATCTGCTCGGGTCGCTCGGCCACGCCCTCCTCGAGCATCAGCCCGATCTCCTCGGCGAGGCCGTCGCGGACCCGCTCGAGCAGCGCCGCCCCGACCAGCGGCTCGTCGGCCGACCTGCTCTCCGCGGAGGTCTGCCCGAAGACCTCGGCGACCGTGGGCGAGACGGGCGGATGGACCTGGGTGCGGCTGCGTTCGGTGAAGTGTGCGCCGCCCTGGGCCATGAGGCTCAGTCCCGCCGAGGCGTGGAAGCGGTCGCCGAGCTGCTCGCGGAGCACCTGGCCGACGTGGTCCGCGACGCCGAGGCCCACGAGGTCCAGCAGGGCGAAGGGTCGCATCGGCAGGCCCAGCGGGTCGAGGGAGGCGTCGACCTCGGCCGGGTCGGCGCCCGCGTCGAGCGAGGCGAGCACCCCGCCGAGCACCCGGAACAGGAGCCGGTTGACGATGAACCCGGGGGCGTCGGCGCTGCGCACCGCGAACTTCCGCAGCCGGCGCACCACCTCGAGCCCGGTGGCGAGGGTCGTGGCGTCGGTGGCCTCGGTGTGGATCACCTCGACCAGCGGCATCTTCGCGACGGGGTTGAAGAAGTGCAGGCCCACCACGCGCTCCGGATGGGCGAGGCCCTCGGCCATCGCCGCGACGGAGAGCGAGGAGGTGTTGGTGACCAGCAGGGCGTCCGGGGCGAGCACGCCCTCGAGCTCGGCGAAGACGGAGCGCTTGATCGCGAGCACCTCGGGCACCGCCTCGAGCACGAGGTCGCAGCCGGCGAGCTCCTGCAGGTCGGTGGTGGCCGAGAGCCCGGCGGCGACGGCCTCGGCGGTCGCCGCATCGATCCGGCCGTGCGCGGCGGTCTGCGCGACGACGTCACGGGCGGCGGCGAGACCCTTCTCCGCGATCGCCTCGTCGAGGTCGCGCATCACGACCGGGACTTGCAGGCCGAGGGCGAGCTGGGCGGCAATCTGGGAGGCCATCAGGCCCGCCCCGGCCACGCCCACGCGGCGCAGCTCGCGGGCGCCCTCGACGGGGGTGCGGCCGGGCTTCCCGCGGCGCAGCAGCTCGGCGGCGTAGAGCGAGGCGGAGGCGGCGTCGGAGCGGACCAGCTCGGCGAGCGCCTCGGCCTCGCGGTCGAGCGCCTCGCGGAGTGTGCTGCCGGGCAGGGCCTGGAGGAGGGTGAGGGCACGGCCGACGGCGGGGGCTCCCTGCGCCTCGAGCCGAGCGGCCCGGGCGCGGCGCGTCTCGACCGGCGAGTGCGGGGCGTCGAGGGCGTCGAGCAGGGCCTCGGCCTCGGGGCTGCCCGAAGCGGGCAGCGGCGCCGAGCGACCGGGCCAGGGGGACCCGGCGGCGCTCGCCGAGCCGACGGCGGCGGCACCCTCCGAGACGTCGGCGGCGGGCCCCGCCCCGTCGGCGGTCTCCTCGTCCCGGTGGGCGGCGGCGAGGGCGGCGAACTGCTCGAGCGCCTCGTCGAGGTCGGCGGCGATCGCGTCGACCAGGCCGATCTCGAGGGCAGCCTGCGCGCTCAGCTGCAGGTCACGGGCGGGATCCTCGAGGATCATGCGCACCGCGGTCTCGGGCTCCACGACGCTCTGCAGGAGGGTCGTGCCGCCCCAGCCGGGCAGGATCCCGAGGCCCGTCTCGGGCAGGCCGAGGGCGCGTACGCCGGGGGCGGCGGTGCGCACGTCGGCCATCAGCGCGACCTCGAGGCCGCCGCCGAGCGCGGTGCCGTTGAGGTGCGCGAGGATCGGGACGGGGCTCCGGCGCACCCGGATCTGCAGGTCGTGCGCGGCGCGGGTCATGGCCGCGACGTTCTCGGCCGCGGTGGGGTCCGCGAACATCGAGAGGTCGGCTCCGGCGAGGAAGGTGCGGCCGGTGCCGGTGAGGGCGATCGCGGCGATCTCCCCGGCCTCCGCGCGGTCCAGCGCCTCGGAGATCGCGCCGGTGACGGCCTCGATCGAGCGGGGGCCGAGGGTCGCGGGTCGCGACTCCTCCCCCTCCGGCGGGGCGATGGTGAGGACGGCGACGGTGCCCAGCCCGGGATGGTCGCGGACCTCGCGCAGGACGCGGGTGACGTGCTCGGTGTAGCTGCTCATTCGGGGGGCCTTTCGCGGACTCGTCGTCGAGATCTCGGGCCTCGCGGGGAGTGTCTGGTACCGCGAGTTGCAGATAGATCATGCCTCAGCCCCGGGCGGGGTGTCCACCGGGCGCGGGGCGCCGCGGGCCGCGGTCCCGGCTCAGCGGACGGCGTAGTAGAGCATCTCGCCGTCGAAGGTCTGGGCGCCGAGGCGGACGCCCTCGAGCTCGTCCTCCGCGACGATGAACAGGCTGGTGAAGCGGGCGCTCTCGCCGTCGCGCAGCTTGGGCGCGGAGCGCATCGGATCCGCCACGAGTCCGACCGCGACGTCCTGGTAGTAGGTGCGGTCGGTCTCGGCGGTGAGCCACAGCTCCTCGACCGGGGCGAAGGTGCCCGGCCCCTCGTAGCGCGCCTCGTAGGTGACCGAGACGAGGCGGTACCCCTCCTGGATCACGTCCTCGCCGGCGGCCGCCGGGAGGGTCGCCTCGGGGTCCACCGCGAGCGCGGTCACGGAGAGCGTGCCGTCGGTCCAAGTGGGCCAGCTGAAGGTGTGCACGCCGACCTCGCCCGGGGAGTCGTAGGCACCGGTGCCGTCGGCGAGCTCGCGCTCCTGCGCATCCGTCACGGTCCCCGGGTCCGAGGGTCCGGTCGCGCCCGTGGGGGCGGCGGGGGTGGTGCGGGGTGCGGCGGGGCCCGTCGGCGCGGCGCCCGGATCCGCGGCGCCCGGGGCGGGTTCCGGTCCCACCAGGTCCATCGCCCCGCGCAGGGCGAGGCCGCCGATGATCAGCACGGCAGCGGCCTGCAGGGCGACGATCCCGATCAGCACCGCGCGGCGGGAGCGGCGGGCTCGGCGCTCAGGGTCCTCCGCCGGATCGTCCGGCTCGTCCCAGCCGAAGAGCGGGGCGCCATGGGGCCCGCTCGGCAGCTCGCGCGGCAGCGCGTCGGGGTCGGGGCGGCCGAGGGCGGCCGGGTCGAAGCCCTCCTCGGTCCCCGAGCGGGCCGACGCCGGAGGCGCCAGCGGATCGACCGGGTCGGGACCCGGGACGGGCGCCCACGGCGCGGGGTCCGACGGGGTGGTGATCGGGACCGGGCCCTCGGCGCGCCGGTCCGGGAGCGTGATCGGCGCGGGGTCCGACGGGGTCGCGGACTCGGCCCAGTCGTACCCGGAGGATCTGTCCCGCGGCGATGACATGGTCACGAGGATAGGGGGCGGCGGTGAGCACCGCCGCCCCCCATCCCGCGCGGGTCACTGGTCCGGGAAGCGGGAGAAGAGGTACCAGCGACCGTCATAGGCGTCGCTCGAGGGACCCGGCTGCGCGGTCGCGTACCAGAAGCCCTCGACGCCGCCGCCCTCGATGCCGCCCGTGATCTCGCACAGGGCGTGCAGGCCCTCGTCGACGACCTCGCACTCCACGGCGGTGTCCTCCGGGAGGTCGACGGGGTCGATGCCGACCTCGAGGACGCCCTCGCGGAGCGCCCCCTCCACGTCCTCGGCGGTGACCTCCTCGAGGAGGTAGGGCTCGACCCGTCCGAGGCCGAGCGTGGTCTCCGGGGCGATCGGCAGCTCGGTCAGCCCCTCCGCGTCGACGCTGGTGAGGATCGAGGGATTGCCGTAGGGGCCGTGGACGAGCCGCACCTCGGCCGGGGCCGTGGGATCCCCGGTGCTCCCGGCGATGGGATCGGCGACGAGGGTGCACGAGGCCGCCCGCCCGTCGAGGACCGCGGAGCCCTCGCAGCTGCCCTGCTGCGCGTGGAAGAACTCGGAGCCCTCGATCTCCTCGGCGGTGATCTCGGTGAGGTCGTACGTCTCGTACAGCGGGGTCAGGACGAGATAGGCGATGCCTCCGGAGGGCTCGAGCGGCTCCGAGGAGATGGTCCCCGACCAGCTCGCCGGGAGGCGGGCGGGCCAGCGGACGCCGTCGCCGGTCCCCTCGCCGTCGGCGTCGGTGCCGCCCCCGTCCTCGGCGCCGCCGTCCCCGTCCTCGGCGGTCGCGGTGGCGGTCCCCTCCTCGCCGCCGCCGTCGGAGGCGGAGGTCGGGTCGTCCCCGCCGCCGTCGCTGACCGTCCCGGAGGCGGTGGGGACGCCGTCCTCGGCGCTGTCGGGCGCGCCGCCGCAGGCGGCGAGCAGGGAGGCCGCGGCGAGGGCGGCCAGGAGGGTCGTGCCGCGGCGTCGGCCGCGGGAGGTCAGGAGGTGGGTGGTCATGGCGGTCATCCCTTCAACGTCATCGTCACGTCGGGGCCACTGCTGGTCACTGCTGGCCACGTCCGGTCGCTGCTGTCGCGATCGCTGCGGGGGAGGGGGGGGGGGGGGGGGGGGGGGGGGGGGGGGGGGGGCATATCTATCGGATACCTGCTCCCCACAACCTCCGGGGCCGACGGATCCCCCTGATCCGTCGGCCCCGGCCCCAGGTCGCTCTCGTACCGCACCCTCACGGGCGGAGTCCTGGCGCCGCCCGGAGGGGCGGCGGGGCCGGCTCAGGCGGCCGGCAACTCCGTCACCAGGTAGCCGAGGGATCCCGGCTCGCCGGCGTAGCGGTTCTGCGAGGTCAGCAGGTAGGTGCCGTCCCCCGCGCCGTCGGGCGTGCCGGTCACCTCGCAGATCGCGTGCTCCCCGCCGTCGAGGAGCTCGCAGTCGGCGGAGACGTCGGCCGGGAGCGGGCCCTCCGGCGACGAGGCGAGCAGGACGCCGTTGATCGCAGCACCCTCGACCTCCTCCGCGGTGACCTCGTCGAGGCTCCGGGACCCGGTGCCCGAGAAACCGATGACGGCCCCCTCGGGGACGACGAGCTCGTGGCGCTCTCCGTCGGAGGCGAGGATCAGCAGCCCGGTGCCGTCGAAGGGGGTCCGCACGATGCGTGCCTCCGCGGTCCAGTCCCGGCCGTCCTCGGTGAAGGTGCAGCTCGCCGCCGACCCGTCGAGCACCGCGGTGCCCTCGCAGTCCGCACCGAGGGACCCGAAGAACTCCTGGCCCATGATCTCCGCCGCGGTCATCTCGGTCGCCCCGGCGTCGTCCAGATAGAAGTTCTGCAGCGCGAGGTAGTGGGTGTCGCCGTCCTCGGGCAGGCGCTCGGCGAGGAGCGTGCCCTCCCAGGCGGCGGGGACGGGGACCGTCGACGCGTCGTCACCGGACCCGTCGCCCTCCCCCTGATCGTCCTGGTCGCCCTGGCCCCCCTGGCCCTGGTCGCCCTCCCCCTGATCGCCCTGGTCGCCCTGCTCCCCCGCATCGTGCGCGGTCCGGGCGCCCTGGGCGTCGGCGGGCGCGGCCGCCTCGCGCCCCTCGGCGGGCGCTCCCGCATCGGTCGTGGGTGCGGTCCCGGCGCATCCGGAGGCCAGCAGCACCAGGGCCGCGGCCCCGAGGCCCAGTCGTCTCAGCGCGGTCGCTCGTCGTGTGGTGGTCGTGGTCATCTCTCCCCCTCAGAAGATCCCTCCGACGCAGTGCCGGCGGGTGGCGGCCGACGCGTCCGGCGTCGGCCACGGAGACGACTTTACGATCCCTTGACCTTTCTTGCCAGTCCCTTTACAGCTCCGCCACATCTCGCGCTCCCCGGAGCATCACCCCAGGTCAGCGGGCTGTCGGCCGTCACTCCGGAGCTCGGTTCGGCGGTCCGCACCGGAGTAGCGTGAGCCCACCGACCCGGCGGACGGCGCGACCTCAGCGGCCGTCCCGAGGTCCCGAGGAAGGAGCCCCGCCATGCCCGTCACCGACATCTCCCACGACCTCGAGGCCGGCACGATCACCATCACGGCCGAGTTCGCCGCCCCCGCCCAGGCCGTCTTCGACCTCTATGCCGACCCGCGCTCGCTCGAGCGGATCTGGGGCCCGCCGGAGTTCCCCGCGACCGTGGTCGACCACTCGCTCACCCCGGGCGGGAAGGTCACGTACTTCATGACCGGCCCCGAGGGCGAGAAGTTCTACGGCTACTGGGAGGTGCTCGAGGTCGACGCGCCGCGGTCGTTCACCTATCGCGACGGCTTCGCCGACGCCGACTTCACCCCCGACACCTCCCTGCCGGCCGCCGACACCACGGCCGTGCTCACCGAGCAGGACGGGCGCACGCACGCGGTCTACACCACGGTCTACCCGACCGCGGAGGGGCTGCAGCAGGTGCTCAACATGGGCGTCGAGGAGGGCGCGCGGTCCTCGATCGACCAGATCGACGACGTGCTCGGCTGAGCCGCATCGGGCCCGGCCCGCCCGCGCGGACCGGGCGGGCCGCGCCGGCCGCGAGCCGCCGATCAGGCGAAGCCGATCAGGCGCCGCCCCTCAGGCGGCCTCGACCCACTGGCCGTCCTCGAGCTCGGGGGCGAAGTTCGAGAGGACGAAGTGACCGCCCTCGGCGGCGTCCTCCGGCACGAGGTACGCCCACTGCCACTGGAGGCTGCCGCCCGCCGGGACATCGTCGGTGTCCTCGTAGACCGGGACCACCACGGCCTCGTAGTCGTGCACGGTGCCGTCCTCCTCGACGTACTGCACCGAGATCCCCCCGGCGATGCCGAAGTCCACGTCGGCATGGTTCTCCAGGGTGGCCGTGACCATGATGTACCGACTGCCCGCGGGGGCCGGGTCGTTGTAGGTGTTGGCCTCGGCGATCTCGCCCCCGGCCTGCCAGTCCATCGCGTCCAGCGTCACCACGACCTCGCCCGTGAAGTCACGCGGCGTGAACAGCAGCGGGGTGCCGAAGGGCTGGGCCTCGTCCTTCCCGAAGGTCTGGACCGGGCTCGTGGGCGCCTCGCTCGTCTCCTCGCCGTCCCGCGGGTCGCCGCGGGACATCAGGGCCCCGATGCCGAAGTACCCGCCGAGCCCCACGACCAGGATGATCGCGAGCATCAGGCAGCCGAGGGCGGCGAGGCGACCGGCGCTCCCCCCGGGGCTCGGGGAGCCGCCGGGGGCGGCGGGGGCGGTGGACGGGACGGGGTGGATCATGGGCGGTGGCGGCGCGGGGCCGGCTCCCTTCGCAGCGGCGGAGGCGTCGACCAACGGAGTGCGGGCGACACGACGCCCCCCATCCCATCACACGCCCGCGCCCGCGGCGGGCGCGCGGGAGTAGGTTGCCCGTCGGCCCACATCGCACGCACCCCGGGAGCAGACCATGACCGACCCCTCCGCCCCGTTCGTCGACCCGCCCGGTGCCGCGGTGCTCGACTCCCCCGCCTGGTCCTCCCTGACCGGGGCGCATGCGCACCTCGCGGAGGGCAACGAGCTGGTGCTGCGGTACCCGGAGGACGTCTCCCCGATGGTGGGCGTGCAGGACTGGGAGCACCCGGACGTCTGGGACGCGCTGATCGAGGTGTTCGGCCACGACGCGCAGGTGATGGTCTCCCATGCCGACCCGCTGCTGCCGACGGGCTGGCTGCCCGTGTTCTCGATCCCCGGCGTGCAGCTGGTGGAGACCGACGCGCTGGCCACCCGCCCCTTCGAGGAGGCGGTCGAGCTCGGCGCGGAGGATGCCGAGGAGATGCTCGCGCTGGTGCGGCGGACCGAGCCGGGTCCCTTCCTGCCGCGCACCCACGAGATGGGCCGCTACCTCGGGGTGCGGCGCGAGGGACGGCTCGTGGCGATGGCCGGCGAGCGCCTCCACCCGGCGGGCTGGACCGAGATCAGCGCCGTCGCGGTGGACGCCGAGCACCGCCGCCAGGGGCTCGCCTCGCGGCTCGTGCTCGATGTCGCGCACGGCATCCGGGCTCGCGGGGACCGGGCGATGCTGCACGCGGCGGCGTCGAACACGGGGGCGATCGCCGCGTACCGGCAGCTGGGCTTCGCGCTGCGCCGGACCCTCTCCTTCGGGGCCGTCCGCACGCCCTGACCTGGGCGCCTCCCGGACACCCCGCCGGCTGGCGCCGCGCCGGGACCCAGGGCCGGAGACAGCAGGGACCGCAGACGGCGGCCCCGGGGCCGCGAGCCCTGCGGCGAAGGAGTCCCCTGACCCCGCCCCCGGCCTTCACGGACGACAGCAGGATCGACCACCTGGGCGTGTTCAACATGGCCAACGCCCTCCCGCAGTCCCTCGCCCCGGGCGTCGGCGGCTTCCTGCTGGCCTCGCTGGGTGGTGGCACGGACTTCACGGCCCTGCTCGTGGTCGCCCTCGTGGCGGCCGTGCTGGGCGCGGTGCTCACGATGTTCATCCGCGGCGTGAAATAGTGGGTCCACATCATTGACGCGAAGCCGGGTCGACCCCACGGTCGGACCAGAGTCGCCGCAAAGCCAGGGGAGAGGAAGACCCAACGAAAAA
>NZ_JAZDCG010000016.1:0-35639 GCF_036321705.1 Brachybacterium sp. J144 | reverse complement strand
CCACCCCCCATATCGCCCCCCCGTCGCTCCTCCCTCCCTTCGCCGCAGAGCCGGGGGCGAGGACGCCCCGACGGACGAGGAGAGACCGATGAGCCAGGGGACAGCGCTGTCGCCGCCGCGCCGGGGCCGCGGCCGCCCCAAGGGGCAGGACTCGACGGTCGTGCGCAACGCGGTGATGCATGCCGCGGTCGAGCTGATCGGCACGCAGGGGTACGCCGCCACCTCGATGGCACAGATCGCGGAGGCGGCCGGCATCTCCCCCTCGGGGCTCGCCCATCACTTCCCCTCCAAGCGGGCACTGCTGGGGGCGGTGCTCGCCCATCGCGACGAGGTCGACGCCGATCCCGCGGACCACCTCGGGGAGATCCCCTGGCGCGCCTTCGACCACCTCGTCGAGGTGGCCGGGATGAACATGCAGCGCCGCCAGATGGTGGCCCTCTACATGACCATGGTGAGCGAGGCGGTGCCGCCCGAGCATCCGGCGCACGAGTGGATGCGCCGGCACTACCGCTCGGTGGTCGAGAACCTCATGGAGGGCCTCCGACTGGACCAGGAGAACGGGGCGGTGCGCGAGGACGCCCCGCGCGAGGTGATCGCCCGGCAGATGGTCGCGCTGATGGACGGACTCCAGGTGCAGTGGCTGATCGACGAGTCCCTCGACATGCAGGTGCTGCTGCGCGAGCAGGTCGACTCGTTCAAGGCGCGCTGGGGCACGAGGAGCTGAGGAGTCGGCCCGCGCCCATCTCGCAAGTTAGGCGAGCCTTGCCTCAGTGACCGCTCGGCGTCTACGGTGTCGGACACCTTCCGCCGGGCGCGTCCCGGCTCCCGCCGACCGAGGAGCACCGTGGACACCCTCACCCCTCGCCATCTCCTGATCGGGGACGAACAGGACCTGCCCCTGCTGCGCCTGCTGCTGGGCGGCTTCCCCTGGGACTCCGTGGGCGAGCTGGTGATCGAGCTGCCCGGCCGGCGCCACCCGCTCATCGCGACCCCACCCGGCATCTCCCAGCGGGTGGTCGTCACCGCCCCGCACGAGCCGCGCGGCCTGCGTGCCTGCGCGGCGCTCGAGTCCTGGGTCTCCGAGTGGCTGCTCGGCGAGCGCGCGAGCGCCGAGGGGCATGCGATCTTCCTCGGCATGGCGGGGAACCCGCTGGTCGAGAGCCGCTGCGAGGCGCTGCTCGCCCGGCATCCGCGCCTGCACATGCACCGGCCGAGCCCAGCGGGCGCGCTCTCCTGAGGGCGCGGGCTCCGTGCCGACGGGGGTCGGGGCGGGGTGCGCGGTCATCGTCGTCCTTCGCGGGGCCGGGTCGCGGCGGGCGGTCCGCCCGACGGGGGTCCGTCTCAGTGTGGGGTCGGGATTCCCTCGTTGCGAGGGTGGGGGCCATGGGCAGTCCTCCCCGTGGGCGGGGCGGCGAGACCGCCCTACAGTGGGAGCAGGCCGCGGGTCAGGAGGTGCCGCGGCACGCACGAGGGGAACGGGGCACGACGATGACGACGACATCTCGCACGGTCGAGAGCCGGCGGCGCGGGGCGCGTCGGGCGGCGCTGCTCGCGGGGGCGGCCGCGCTCGCGCTCAGCGGCTGCGGGATCGCGAACACCGCCTTCCCCGTCTCGCTGGCCGACGAGGACGTGATCACGGTCGTGCGGTCTGATGCGGGCATCTTCGGCTACTACGGCGGCAGCACCATGGAGGTCGCCGCCACCACGATCACCACCCGATACACCCTGCCCGACGGGACCGAGCTCTACGAGGTCGCCGACGAGCTCGAGCCGCTGCAGCGGGAGCGCGTGGTCGACGCCGCGGAGACGTACCTCGAGTGGGAGCGCTTCGCCGGCGACCAGGGGCTGTGCACCGACATCCCCGACACCACGGTGAAGGTCAGCGGGTCGAGAACCCACGAGTCCTCGTATCAGGAGTGCGACCTCGACGTGCTCACCCAATTGCGCAGGACCGTCGAGGACTCCCGGGGTCGCGTCACCCGGGACCTCGCCCACCCCACCCAGGAGTGGACCGTCGAGATCCAGCCTCTGACCGCGGAGGGCGAGCCGGTGGCCGACGCCGGGGCGGTCGAGCGCTACGCGTTCCAGCCGGGGTACTACCCGGACCTCGCCATGGTCCAGGCGGAGGGCGTCCCCGAGGGATGGGGCGCGGATCTCGCCCCCGGGCCCGAGGAGGGGCAGCGGGTGCTCGAGGCGCCCGAGGTCGCCACGGCGCTCCAGGGGATCAACGACGTGCTGCTCGACCAGGACCGGATCGGCTGCGGGGACGCGACCGCGGAGCTCACGCTGACCCGAGGCGGCGAGCCCTCCACCGTCTGGGAGTTCCCGGTCTGCCCCGGCCAGACTCCGGAGGAGCTGGTCGGGGCGCTGCGGGGGCTGTGAGCGGGGGCCGGAACATAGATATCGCCGGCAGGATGGAAGAGGAGGCGGGAACTCGCATTCCCCATCCGGCTCTTCGCAATTGACGGTGAGATGGCTGGGAATGGGGGTGAGTGGCACTGAGGTCTGGCAACAGGCCGGGGTGGGGACCGATGGCAGCGGTGAGCTGTCCACCGGAGGGACGTGAGCGGCACCTGCCCTGCATATTGCAGGCCTCGTGCCGCTCACGTCCCTTTCATGGACATCGGGGCCGGCACTGCGCTGCCCGGGAGACCGCACGAAGTGGGCCAGGTCCAGTCGGAGAGGGAGGGGGCCGCGATCTCCCGAGGAGGGAGGCAGCCAGCGCCTTCTCCGGCAGCTCTCGGCGTACGTCCCTCCCGCGCCGCCCCTCCTCGACACCGGCACAGTCAGACCATTGCTGCACCGTCACATGCGATGAGCCGTCGAACCGTCACACGGGGAGATCCCGTGTTGACCTCGTGAAACATCGCTCGGTCGGCCCAGACTCAGGGCTACCTTTCCTCGCAGGGACGAGAAACGTCGATCAGCAGTCACGACCTCAGAGGGAGCCTGCAGCATGGAGTCACGAGACGGATGCCTGAGCACCGGCTGGAAGGTCGCGTTCGCTCTCGCGGCAGCCCTGACCATCCTCGCCCTGGCGGCCTTGGTGCTCGGCGCGCGATCGTACCTTTGGGGGCCTGGGCTGACCGTCGAGGATCTGGTGGCGGACCATCCGACCTTCAGCGAGACGACCGACGTCACCTCGGAGTACTGCGCCCAGGAGATCGGCTGCGTGGAAGCCTGGGAGACCCCGTACGGCACCTACATGCGCTTCGACTCCACGGCGGAGGCCACGCACTGGGCGACGATCTTCGGTGGCGACGGCGCGCAATGGAAGAAGTTCGTTCTCGATACTCGCGGTCACGACCTCAGCGACGGCGAACGCACGACCGCGGTGCAGACCCTCCTGGCGTACGACGGGGTCTGACGGAGCGGCGGCGGAGCACCCGCCCCGCCGCCGCTACCCCGTCGGCCGCCCCGCGGCCCACGGGCTCACGCGAACGCGCTGACCCCCGTGATCGCGCGGCCCACGATGAGGGACTGCATGGTGTCGGTGCCCTCGTAGGTGTGGAGGGCCTCGAGGTCGCTGCGGTGGCGGACCACGCGGTTCTCGAGCAGGATCCCGGATCCGCCGAGGAGGTCGCGGGCGTTCGCGGCGATCTCGCGGGCGGCGCGGGTGTTGTGCACCTTGGCGAGCGAGGCCTGCTCGGGCCGGATGGTGCCAGCGGCCTCGAGGTCGGCGAGACGCCAGCAGTGCAGCTGCATCGAGGTGAGGGTCTGCAGCATGTCGGCGAGCCGCACCTGGACGTGCTGGGCCTTGGCGAGCGGCCGGCCGAACTGGATGCGGGTGGTCGCATGCTCGAGAGCCGCCTCGTAGCAGGCTGTCGCGTGCCCGAGCGCTCCCCAGGCGACGCCCGCGCGGGTCGCGAACAGCACGCGGGAGGTGTCCTTGAAGGAGCGGGCGCCCGGCAGGCGCTGATCGAGCGGGATCCGCACATCCGTGAGGGTGATGTGGGCCTGGTGGATGGCGCGCAGCGCGACCTTGCCGCGGATCACCTCCGCCTTGTAGCCGGGCAGGGACTGGTCCACCAGGAACCCGCTGACCTGCCCGTTCAACTGCTCGTCGGAGGGGTCATCGACCCGAGCCCACACCACCGAGAGGTGGCAGCCGGCGCCGTTGCCGATCCAGCGCTTCTCCCCGGAGAGCACCCAGCTGTCGCCGTCGCGGCGGGCGACGGTCTCGAGCGAGACCGAGTCGGAGCCGTGGTCGGGCTCGGTGAGGGCGAAGGCGGCGTGCTCGGTGCCGCGGGCGAGGGAGTCGCCCCAGCGCTCCTTCTGCTCCTCGGAGCCGAGCAGCATGATCGAGCGCAGCGCGAGCCCGCCCTGCACGCCCACCATGGTGCCGACGCTGCCGTCGATCCGGGACAGCTCCATGTTCACCAGGCCCGTCGCGAGCGGGCTGAGCACGCGGTGTCCGGGGACCTCGAGACCGTCGGTGAGCAGGTCGAGCTCGCCGAGGCGGGCGATCAGCTCGATCGGGTACTCGCCGCGGTCCCACCAGTCGTTGATGCGCGGCAGGATCTCGCTGGCGAGCGAGCGGGCATCCGCCCAGGCCCGCAGGTCCTCGCCGGCGACGTCCTGGAACAGGCCGTAGTGGTCGGCGGCGGCGGGCAGGAGCTCCGCGGGGGTCGCGGCCGCCGCGTCGGGCGCCGAGACGACCGCGCGGTCCGTGACCACGGACCCGCGGCGGTCCTCGTCGGCCCCGGGGTTGCCGCCGAGGGAGATGTGGCCGGGCACCGGGGCGCCCCAGCCGCTCGAGCCGGAATCGGCGGAGGTGTCGTTGCTGGTCATCACTTGATCCTCTCGAGGATGAGGGCCATGCCCTGGCCGCCGCCGACGCACAGGGTGACGAGGCCGTAGCGGCCCTCGCGCTCCTGCAGCCCGTGGATCAGGGTCGTGGTCAGGCGGGCGCCGGTGGAGCCCCAGGGGTGGCCGAGGGCGATCGCGCCCCCGTGGACGTTGAGCTTGTCGTGGTCGATGCCGAGGTCCTCTGCGGCGGGCAGGACCTGCGCGGCGAAAGCCTCGTTGAACTCGACGAGGTCGATGTCGTCGATCGTGAGGTCGGCGAGCGCGAGCGCCTTCCGGGTCGCCTCGACGGGGCCGAGGCCCATGATCTCGGGGCTGAGCCCGGAGACTCCGGTCGCGACGACGCGGGCGAGCGGGGTGATGCCGAGCTCCTCCGCGTACCCGCGCTCCATGACGATCAGCGCGGCGGCGCCGTCGTTGAGCGGGCAGCAGTTGCCGGCGGTGACGGTGCCGCCCGGGCGGAACACCGGATCGAGGGCGGAGACCGCCTCGAGGGTGACGCCCGCACGCGGAGAGTCGTCCGCGTCGACGACGGTGCCGTCGGCGAGGGTGACCGGGGTGATGTCGCGGGCGAAGAACCCGGACTCCCGGGCGGCCTCCGCCCGGTTCTGGGAGCGGACGGCGTACTCGTCCTGCGCCTCGCGGGTCACGCCGCGCAGCTCGGCGACGTTCTCCGCGGTCTGGCCCATGGTGATGTACGCGTCGGGCAGCTCGCCGTCCTCGCGCGGATCGTGCCAGGGGGCGGGGATCTCGCGGGTCGCGCGCTTCTCGGTCCGCTCCCAGGCCTGCTGGAACAGCGGGTCGCGGGCGTCCTCCTCCATCAGCTTGCCGGTGCTCAGCGAGATCGACTCGACGCCCGCGGAGATCACGGCGCGCGCCTCGCCGGAGACGATCGCGTGGAAGGCGGAGCGGGTCGTCTCGACCGAGGACGCGCAGAAGCGGGTGACGGTCGCGCCGGGCACGGTGTCCAGGCCGAGGCGGACGGCGACGGTGCGGGCGAGGTTCCCGCCCTGATATCCCTCGGGGATCGCGCAGCCGAGCTGGAGGTCATCGATCGTGGCGGGATCGAACTGGGGCACCTGGTCGAGCGCGGCGCGGATCATCTGGGCGGCGAGATCGTCGGGGCGGACGTCCTTCAGCGATCCTTTGCGGGCTCGCCCGATCGGGGAGCGGGCGACGGCGACGATGACGGCTTCGGGCACGGGTCCTCCTGTGACGACGGTGTCTGCGGAGCGCCGGCCGTCAGGGACCCGCGCTCACTCGTTAGTGATACTACGGGTTGCAGATACCTCGTGGGAAGTCGTGGCCTCCGCCCCGGCGCTCTCCGCCTCCATCGTCATGCGCGCGACGTGCAGCGCGAGATAGGAGACCTCGTCGTAGGAGAGCTCGTCCCCCATGCGCAGCTGCACGATGACGGCGAGCTGCTGGGCGGTGCGCGCGGCGTCCGGGTAGGCCTCTCGGATGGTGCGGCTGATGAGGGACTGCTCGCCCGCGAGCTGGCGATGCTGCTGGATGCGCACGAACATGTAGCGCACGTGGGTGATGAAGCGGGCGGCGGCCATCGAGTGGCGGTCCACCTCGATCCCGTAGCGCTCCCCCACGATCGCGAGCATCTGCTGGATGACGCCGGTCATCGTGTACGTGAAGGACAGGTCACCCGTGGAGAACCCGGCGTTGACCAGATGGAGGGCGAGCGCGGTCGTCTCATGCTCGGGCAGCGCCGGGTCCACCAGGCGGTTGACCTCCTCGAGCAGGCGCCGCGCGCGGTCGTACTCCTCGGGGTAGAGGGTCTGCACCTCGGCGCGCAGCGGGTACTCGATCGCGATTCCGCGGTGCAGCCGGGCTATGGCGCCGGAGACGTGGTCCGCGACGGCGATGGCGAGGGTGGGGCGGTTCGACTCGCCGCTCTCGATCCCGGACTCGCGCAGCGCGATGACGACGGCGCGCAGCACCTCCTGGTCGATCATCGCGAACGCCTCCGCGAGGTGGTCCGGGTCGCGGCCGTCCGCGGGGACGAAGACCTGCACGATCTTCGCGGGGTCGACCTCCTGCCCCACCTGGGCGCGGAAGCCGAGGCCTCGCCCGGTGAGGATCACGCCGCGACCGGAGTCGTCGCGCGAGAGCACCACGTTGTTGTTCAGGACCCGCAGCACGCGCATCGGCTCCGCACCCTCCTGTCGCTCCTCATCCTCGAGAGGGCCCGCCGCGGCGGGCCGTTCCCGGAGCGCGCACCCTCTGCCGGGAGGGTACGCGCACCGGGCGTCAGGCTCCGTGCCGGAAGGTCCCGGGACGGGGGCGATCTCGTCCCGGGCCGGGTGCCCGGTCAGCGCCGGGCGGTGATCGCCACGTCCCCGGCGGCGACCTCGCCCGCGGGGGCGGGCTCGACCGCGGCGAAGGTCGCCGTGTTCGGAACGGTCACCAGCGTGATCGAGTCGAAGCCCGCCGCGCGGATCTTCTCGAGGTCGACGACGGCGAGCAGGTCGCCGGCGCTCACCCGCTGCCCCTGCGCGACGCGGACGTCGAAGCCCTCGCCCTGCATGGTCACGGTGTCGATCCCGACGTGGACCAGCACCTCGGCGCCGCCGTCGGCCAGGATCCCGAAGGCGTGGCCGGTCGCGGCGACGGTGGCGAGCAGCCCGTCGGCCGGGGCGACGATGCGCCCGTCGGCCGGGATGATGCCGACGCCCTCGCCGACGGCGCGGGAGGCGAAGACGGGGTCGGAGACCTCGTCGAGGCCGACGAGCCGGCCCGCGACCGGCGCACCGATCACGACGGCGCCCGCCGAGGACCCCTCGGACGAGCCGTCGGAGGAGGCGGCGGCCGGGGCTGCAGACCCATCGGCCGGAGCGGCTCCACCGTCGGCCGCGGCAGCGCCGTCGGCCGACGACCCGGCCGCGGCACCCGCGGTGGCAGCACCCGCGGGGGCGCCGACGGTCGCGAGCTCACGCTCGGCCTCCGGAGCGGCGGCGGCCTCGGCGGAGTCACGGGCGGCGTTCGCCTCCGCGCGCTGCTCGGGGGTCATGTAGTCCGAGAAGTACACGAGCACCATCGCGATCACGAAGGCGACCGCGATCGCGATGACGTAGGTCAGCATCGGATCGAAGACCGGGATGGTCAGCAGCGAGGTGAAGGCGAACACGGAGGTGTTCACGCCGCCCAGCAGGCCCACGAGGAGGCCGCCAGCGAGGCAGCCCACGAGCATGCGCGGGTAGATGCGCTTGAAGCGCAGGTGGATGCCGTACAGGGACGGCTCGGAGATTCCGCCGAACAGGCCCGCGGCGAGCGCACCGGTCGCGGTCTGGCGCATCTCGGCCTCGCGGTGGCGGATCGAGAGGAGCAGCACGCCGGCGGTCGCGCCGAAGCAGGCGAAGTTCCACGCGCCCATGGGGCCCTGGATGAAGTCGTAGCCGAGGGAGTTGATGTTCTGCAGCATGAGCGCGTTGAGCGGCCAGTGCAGGCCCAGCGGCACCAGGAACGGGTACAGCAGCGGGATGAGGATCGCGAAGACGATCGGGGCGTTGCCGTTCAGCCAGGCCAGGCCCGAGCCGAGCCCGTTGCCGGCCCAGATGCCGAGCGGGCCGATGAGGAAGGCCGTCACCGGGATCATGACGAGCATCGACACGAAGGGCACGAACACGAGCTGCAGGTTCGCGGGGAACACCTTCTGCAGACCCTTGTAGACCAGGGCGAGCAGCGCGACCATCAGCAGCGGCACGAAGACCTGGCCGCCGTAGTCGTTCAGCTGCATGGGCAGGCCGAACACCTGCGCGACGCACTGCTCGGTGCCGAGCAGGTCGTTGGTGGTGCAGGTGACGCCGGGGGTGTCGGCGCCGAGGCCCAGGTAGTCCGGGGTCATGACGGCGGCCATCACGGCCGCACCCACCCAGCCGTCGATCTGGAGCTTCTTCGCGGCGTTGAACGCGACCATGATCGGCAGGAAGTACAGCACCGAGCGCCACATCGCGTCGACGAACACCCAGGTCGCGGACTTGTCCTCGGCGCGGAAGTCGACCATGCCGAGCGCATCGAGGACGGAGGCGATCGCGATGATCAGCGAGGCGCCCAGCAGCACGCCCATGAGGGGGCGGAAGGAGTCGGAGAGGTACTCGAAGAAGCTGTCGAGCCAGGACCACCGGCCGCGCGCCTTCGAGCGGATCGCAGCCTTGACCTCTGCGTCGGTCTGCGGGCGGGCGGTGCCGCCGGCGGCCATCGAGGGCAGGGCCATGATCTGGGAATAGACGCCCGCGACGGCACCGCCGATGACGACCTGGAAGCGGTCGCCGGACTGCGGGACCGTGCCCATGACGTCCTTCAGGGCGTCCAGCGACTCGCGGTCCACCTTGTCGCCGTCGTGCAGCTGGAAGCGCAGGCGGGTCGCGCAGTGGGTCAGGCTCTCGATGTTCTCGGGCCCGCCGACGCCGCGGACGATGTCCTCGGCGGTCGACCTGGCCTGTGGGGAGGAGCTGCTCATGGGCGTCCTCGCCCCCTCTCGTTCGGTGGCGCGGGCGCGACTGCGCGTCCGGGCTCGGCGTGCGGGCAACAAAAAAGACCCAGGGCCCTGCCGGGTGCGTCGTGGCGCGCGGCATGGTCCCAGGTCTTGCTCCCCCGCCGAGGCGGGGGATGACAATCCAGTGAACTCTGAGGTTCGAGGAGGACCTTAGCAGGATCCTCGAGAAGCGCAAGGGGCGCGAGGGGCACGGGTCCGCATCGAGGAGTCTGCTCCCGTCGTCACCCCGGCCGCGGCCTGAGCCGACGGAGGAACGTGCTGGTCACCACACGTTCCGTGCGCAACACCAGCACCCCGCGACAGGCGCGGCGGCGCTACGCTCCGACACCATGAACGACGCCTCCGCCGAACCCGTCATGTCCTTCCGCACCCGCAAGTGGGTGCGTCCCGAGGACCTCAACGCGAACGGCACCCTGTTCGGCGGCAGCCTGCTGCGCTGGATCGACGAGGAGGCCGCGGTCTACGCGATCATCCAGCTCGGGCAGCAGCGCGTCGTCACGAAGTACATGTCCGAGATCGTCTTCGTCTCCTCCGCCCGCGAGGGCGACATCGTGGAGATCGGCCTCGTCGCCACGGCCTTCGGGCGCTCCTCGCTCACGATGCGCGCGGAGGCCCGAAACCTGTTCACGCAGAAGAGCATCCTCACCATCGAGGAGATGGTGTTCGTGCACGTCGACGAGCAGGGCCGCCCCGCGCCCCACGGCTTCACCGAGATCACCTACGACCGGGACCGCGTCCCGGCTCGTCACCGCGCCTCCGAGACGGAGCGGACGTCGGCCCGGTCGTGAGCGGCCTCTGAGCCGAGCCGGTCGAGCCCGCGGGCCGCGACGGCAGGCGGAGACGTACGTCCGTGAGATCCAGGCCGCGATCGAGCGCGTCGCCGACGATCCATCCCGCGGTCGCTCCGTCGAGGAGATCCGCGAGAGGTGTCGCCGATACCCCGTCGGCAGCGGCGACGGCTCATCCCGGCGCGGTGGCCGTGACCCCCCTCAGGTGGAGGCGATCCCGTCGGGGATCAGACCGCGGTGGCACGCCCTCGCCCCGCCAGGGGGACGCGTCGCCCGCACGCCGCGGCGGAGGGTGGGGTCCATGAGCACCTCACGCATCGCCACCAGCCGCACCGGCACCCGCGACCCGGGCGCCCCGATCCCCTACCGCCCCCTCCCCGACGCCTACGGAGAGGCCGAGCTGCTGCGCGCCGTGCGCGAGACCCGCCGTCGGGCCGAGGCCGCGGGAGCGGACCCCTCGCTCGTCGAGATCGACGTGGACGCGGTGCACTCTCCGAAGCGTCCCCGCCGGAGCCGTCGCCCCGCGGCGCCGCGCACCCCGGGACTCGGCCCCCTCCTGCGGCCCCGCCACCGCCACGCCTAGGATCGCGGGCATGACCAGCGCCTCGGATCGCCTCGCGGGAGACCGCCTCGACTACCTCGCCGGCGCCCTCGCCGACGACGCCCCCGCCGATCCCCTCGCCCTGTTCGCCCGCTGGATGGACGAGGCCCTCGCCCGCCGCGACGCCCACGGCGACCTGCCCGACCCGACCGCCGCCGTCCTCTCCACGGTGGCCCTGGACGAGGACGGCGCCCCGCGGCCCCGCTCCCGCACCGTGCTGCTCAAGGGCCTCGACGCGCGCGGCGCCGTGGTCTACACGAACCTCGACTCGGACAAGGGCCGGGAGATGGCCGCGACCCCGCGGGCCGCCCTGCTGCTGCCCTGGTACGCGCTGCAGCGGCAGGTGCGGATCGAGGGCCCCGTCGGTCCGGTCCCCGCGGAGGAGTCCGACGCCTACTGGGCGAGCCGGCCGCGCGGCTCGCAGCTCGGCGCCTGGGCCTCCCGCCAGTCCCGCGAGATCGACTCCCGCGACCGGCTGGAGGCGCAGTACGCCGAGCTCGAGGCACGGTTCGCCGGTCAGGAGGTGCCGCGCCCGGAGTTCTGGGGCGGGCTGCGCCTGCGCCCCGAGCGGATCGAGTTCTGGCAGGGTCGCGCGCACCGGGTCCACGACCGGCTGGTCTACGCGGCGACGGCCGACGGCGCCTGGCGCCGCAGCCGGCTGCAGCCCTGACCGCACGGGCGGCTCAGAGCCCGAAGGCCGCCGGGTAGGTCACCGTGCCGCGGGGACCTCCGTCCGAGGCGGTGCCGGAGGGTCCGGCTACGCTGGCCGGGACCCCGCCGCGCGATCCCCGAGGACCCTCCATGGCCGACACCGGCTCCCGCCGCCCGCTCATCATCGTCGTGATCGCCGGGGCGGCGTGCCTGCTCCTCGTGCTCCTCGCCGCGATCGCCGGAGTCATCGGCGTCGTGGTCCTGCGCGGCTCGGACCCGACGGATCCCGCCTCCGCGGCCGAGATCGTCGCGCCGCCCGGCGCCGCCGAGGACCAGCCGTACCTCGAGCTGTCCAGCAGCGCCGACGGACCCGTCGTCGACCTCTACCTGGACTTCCTCTGCCCCCACTGCGCGACCTTCCACGAGACCCACGGCGTGGACCTCGAGACCCTCGCCGGCTCCGGGGAGATCACGCTGCGGGTCCACCCCCGGCCGATGCTGGACGCGAACTCGAGCCCCGCGGGCTACTCGGGCCGGGCCGCGAACGCCGCCCTCGCCGCCTATGCCGCGACCGAGGACCCGCAGACCTGGTTCGACGCCGAGCGGGCGCTGTTCGGGAACCAGCCCGGCGAGGAAGGGCTCACCGACGAGGAGCTCGTCGGGCTGATCCAGGAGGCCACCGGCGTGGACGTGAGCGAGGACGTCGCCGCCGGCACCTACCTGCCGTGGCTGCTGGACGTCGTCGAGCCGGAGGCGCTGCAGAGCGTCCAGGGCACCCCCGTGGTGATGATCGACGGCGAGATCTTCGCCGGCGACATCGCCGCCGCGGGTTCCGTGCGCGAGGCGATCGAGGCGGCCTGACCGACCCCGGGTGACCTCCCGGCGACGGGCAGTCGAACACCTGAGGACGCCTCCGGTGCGTCGGCGCCGACCGGGCGGAGCGCCCCTACGCTGGCCGTATGCAGACCGAGATCTCCCCCACGCCCGTCGGCCTCACCCGCGACGCCGGGTGGCAGCTCGGCGTCAGCCGCACCGTCGCCGCCCCCGCTTCGGACGTCTGGCGGCGTCTGCTCGGCGAGTGGCTCCCCCAGTGGCTCGGCGTCGAGTCCGTGCCGCAGATGGTCGGCGCCCCGGTGCGAGACGGGGCTCGAATCCGAGGGCGCGTCGTCGGCTGCCACGTGGGACGACGGGTGCGGCTGCGCTGGACCCCGGTGACCCTGGATCACGAGACCGTCTTCCAGGTGACGCTGCAGGAGGCCGCCACCGGCACCACGATCGGCATCCACCAGGAGCGCCTGCTCGGTGCCGCCGAGCGCCAGGGCCTCCTCGAGCACTGGACCTCCACCCTCGACGGCCTGGTCGATAGCATCGCGGGCGAGAGCCCCATCCGGCACGACCTGCCGAACTGACGGCCGGGGGCGGTTCGGGGCCCGCCCGGCGGGCTCTACTCCTCGGTCTCCCCGGGTCCAGCCGCTGGACCTCGCCCTACCGCCCCTACCCCGCCGCGACCTCGTGCCCCAGGGCGCCCTCGCCGTCCGGGATCGTGGCGTGCTCCCGAAGCAGCTCGATCCGGGCGACGTCCACGTCCACCGCCCCCTCGATCCCCGCGACCCGACCGTCGAAGCGGAACTGCCACACCGCCCAGTCCTCCTGCTGCGGGCGATCCCGCTCGGCGAAGAGCCAGTCGGGCCGGGAATCGGTGACGGGCAGACCGTAGTGGGTGCGCCAGTCGGAGGAGGAGTAGATGACCAGTCGACGCCCCCATGCCTCCTCAACCGCGGCGGTGAAGGCGTCGATCTCCGCCTGCACGGCGACCACATCGGGCAGCTCCTCGCAGGCGCCGTCGAACTCGAGGTCGAGGGCGGGCGGCAGGGCCGTGTCGTCGGGCGGGGCGGCGGCGAGGAAGTCCGCCGCCTGGTCCGCGCCCGGCGAGCAGAGCGTGAAGTAGTGGTAGGCGCCGGGGGTGATGCCCGCGGCGACCGCGCCGTCCCAGTTCTCGCGGAAGCGGGAGTCGGTGTGCCCCACGCCCTCGGTCGCCTTGAGGTACGCGAAGGAGACCCCGTCGGCCGCGACGAGCGTCCAGTCGACGTCCTGCTGGTGGGCGGAGACGTCGATGCCCATCGTCTCGTCGGCGGCGAGCTCGATGCCGGCCGGGAGCTGGGAGCGGATCGGCGCCTCGGAGGGGGTCGCCGTGACGGCCATCGCCGCGTCGTCGGCCGCGAAGGGGATCCGGGCCGGCGCCCCCGCCGCCCCGTCTCCGCCGCCGCGCAGGGCGCCGATCACCGCGGCGGTGCAGCCGCCCACCACCAGGAGCAGCACCACGGCGAGCGCCGCCGCGACCAGCTGTCGTCGGCGGACCTGCGCGCGCGTGTATCGGGGCACCCGGGGAGGCTACCCGAGGCGCCCCCCTCGGGCCGGGACGCGGCGCCCGGTCAGCGGGCGAAGAGCGTGGCGAAGGCGCGCAGCAGTCGGCGCGGCTCGTCGACCGTGAGCGGCTCGAGGGCGGAGAAGATCTCCTCCATCTGATCGGGCGAGAAGTAGCCGTTGTCGCGGTAGGCGCGGGCCCGCTCGATGATCGAGGGGACGTCGAGCTCGGGGTGGAACTGGGTCGCGTACTGGCGGGTGCCGACGCGGAACATCTGCACCGGGGCGGTGGGGGAGCTGGCGAGCGCCGTCGCATGCGGCGGCAGGGTGTGCACCGCCTCCTTGTGCCCGACCAGGCCCAGGAAGGTGTCGGAGAGCCCGGCCTCGCGGACCAGCGGGTCCTCGCGGCCGGCGTCGGTGAGGGTGACCTCGACGGCGCCGAGGGGCTCGCCGTAGGTGTGGTCGATGCGGGCGCCCTGGTGGGTGCCGAGGGTGCCGATGCCGTAGCAGGCGCCGAGGAAGGGGATGTCCTCGGCGATCACCCGGTCCAGCACGCGGAAGATCTCCGCCTCAGCGGTGCGCTCGACCGCGGACTTCGTCTCCTCGGGCTCGGAGACGGTGAAGGGGCTGCCGCCGAGGATGATCCCGGAGAGGTCCTCGGCGCCGAGGTCGGGGAAGGGCTCGCGGTCCACGCGCACCCACAGCAGGTCGGCCTCGTCGAGCCCGGTGAAGTCCAGGACGGACTCCCTCTCGGCCTGGGCGACGGAGTCCTCGGGGCGGGCGGCGATGAGCACGAACGGTTTCACCCCTGAAGGCTAACGCCGCGCGCTCCCGCCGTAGTCTCGACATCGCCCCCGCCGACGACGCCGCAGGAGATCACATGACCCCCGTCCCGCCCCGTCCGCCCGAGATCGCCGGGCATCCGGTGCCGCCGCGCCTGCTCGAGAGCAACGACGCGGGCCTGGTCGCCTGGCGGGAGCGGCTCCCCGGCGTGGTCGACGAGCTGCTGGAGGGCTGGGGCCTGCGCGCCTCGGCGCCGTTCCTGCCGGGCGGGTCCAGCGCCTGGGTGGCGCCGGTGGTGACGGCCGACGGGGCCGAGCGCGTGCTCAAGGTCGCGTGGGCGCATGACGAGTCGCGCGACGAGGCGGCCGGGATGTCGGCCTGGCAGGGCCACGGCGCGGCTGGCGTGCACCGGGCGGAGCGGGAGGGCGAGACGGCCGTGCTGCTGCTGGACCGGGTGCGTCCGGGGACCCCGCTCGCTGAGTGGGGGACCTGGCCGGAGCGGGACGAGGTGGCGGCGGCGGTGATGCGCCGGCTGTGGGTGGCGCCGGAGCGACTGGTCGGAGCGGAGGAGGCGGCGCGCTTCCGGCCGCTCGCGCAGATGTGCTCCGCATGGGCCGACGGGGCGGCGGCGCGGGCGGCGTCGGGGCCGACGGGGTCGACGGAGCCGGAGCGGAGCGACCCGTCGGCCGGACGGCTCCCGGACGACCTGGTGGAGCACGCGCTCGAGCGGTTCCGCCGGTTGCCCGAGGAGTGGGACGGGGAGCAGGTGCTGCTCGCGACCGACCTCAACCCGGGCAACATCCTCGCCTCCGCGGGCGGCCCCGATCCGTGGGTGCTCATCGACCCGAAGCCCTATGTCGGCGATCCGCACTACGACGTGCTGCAGCACATGCTCAACGACCCCGAGCGGATGCGCGCGCAACCCGGCCACTTCGCCGACCGGATGGCGCATCTGACGGGCCTCGACCCGCGGCGCGTGCGGGAGTGGCTGCTGGCGCGCTGCGTGCAGGAGTCGGCGTGGATGGACGGGGCGGCGGAGGCGGCGCTGCTGCTGGCGCGGGACCTGTGAGCGGGCCGTGGCAGGCGCCTGAGCGAGCCGAGCCCCTGCTGGAGCCGGAGACGGTCTGCCGCGCCCGGGGCGGGAGGTCCACAATGGGATCCATGAGCACCCTCGCCGATTTCACCGCGACCACCCTCTCCGGGACCGAGAAGGACCTCTCCGAGTACGTCGGCGAGGTGGTGCTGATCGTCAACACCGCCTCGAAGTGCGGCTTCACGCCGCAGTACGCGGGCCTGCAGGACCTCTACGCCCGGCTCCACGAGCGGGGCCTGGCGGTGCTCGGCTTCCCGTGCGACCAGTTCATGCACCAGGAGCCGGGCGCGGCCGACGAGATCGCCGAGTTCTGCTCGATCAACTACGGCGTCGAGTTCCCGATGTTCGCGAAGATCGAGGTCAACGGC
Source organism: Brachybacterium sp. J144 (assembly GCF_036321705.1). Taxonomy (NCBI): domain Bacteria; kingdom Bacillati; phylum Actinomycetota; class Actinomycetes; order Micrococcales; family Dermabacteraceae; genus Brachybacterium; species Brachybacterium sp. J144. Next base: position 19,678 of record NZ_JAZDCG010000016.1, on the reverse strand, counting down.
GAGGACGCCCACCCGCTGTACCAGTGGCTGACCGGAGCGCACGAGGGCGTCGAGGCAGGGGAGATCCCCTGGAACTTCACCAAGTTCCTGCTGGACCGCGACGGGCGGGTCATCGCCCGCTTCGCCCCGGACGTCACGCCCGAAGACCTCGCTCCCGAGATCAAGAAGGCCCTCTCCGCCACGGCGTGAAGGAGGCGGCGCGTGACGTCGGCTGCTCGTCGCAGGCGTCGACCCGTCCCCTGAACGCGGCGGCTCGTGGACCGGGGACCGGGCTCAGGGCCGTGCCGCGCCGGCGGAGGGCAGAGCCCGCAGTCCCGCGAGCAGGAGCAGGATCCCGGCGATCCGAAGCACCGCCGTCAGGAGGCCGACCCCGACCTCGAGGGAGGTGACCGCGACCTGCACCGCCTGCGGGACCATGTCCAGATTCCCGCTCAGCTCGACCCCGAGCAGGCTGCCCGCGACGCCCGCGAGCATCAGGACGATGCCGCCCTCGCGCAGCCTGCCCCTGCCCCTGCTGGTCACGATGATCGCCAGGACCAGACCCGCGATCCACGCGGCGACGGAGACCGGGGCCGCGAGGAGGGCCACGAGGGCGACGCCCAGCTCCACCAGCTCCTCGCGCAGAAGGGAGACGTCGAGGGCGTACAGGAGCTGGAGCAGCAAGCCGCCGACCCCGAGCACCAACGACACGGCCGTCGCGAGGATCAGCCACCGGGCCGGGCTCCGTGCTGAACGGACCGGCGGCGCCGCTCCCCATGTCGGCTGCACGGGAGGCTGCTGACCGGTGTACGGGATCCCCGCCTGCTGCTGACCCGCGTACGAGGCCTGTGCCTGATGCGGACCCGGAGACGGATGCCCGGGATTGCTCCCGTCGGCCGCCTGGCCGGTCGGACCGTTCACGTGCGGAGACGTCATCTCTTCCCCCTCGTCTCATCCCCGCTCCTGAGGGTACGGGAGATCGCGGCGGCGCTGATCGTCATCCACAATGCCCCGGCACGACTCGTCATCCACAATGCCGCGGCACCACCCCCCCCGGGCCCGCCGTATCGCTCAGCCGCGGTCGAGCGGCAGCACCGGCACGCAGGCCGGGCTGAAGCCGAGCACCTGCCCGTAGAAGGACAGCCCCGCCTCGAGCGCGGCGATGATGCTCTCCGCCTTCCGGAAGCCGTGCTGCTCCCCCTGAAACAGCAGGTAGGCGTGGGGGATGCCCTTGGCGGCGAGCGCATCGCGCACCCGCTCCGACTGGCTCGGCGGGACGATCCGGTCCTCGTCGCCCTGCAGCAGCAGCACCGGACACTCGAGCTCGTCGACGTGGTTCAGCGGGGCCCGGTCGACGTACAGGTCGCGGCACTCCGGGTAGGGGCCGACGAGCCCGTCGATGTAGCGCGACTCGAAGTCGTGGGTCTCCAGCCGGAAGCTCTCCAGCTCCGCGACGCCGAAGCTCGAGATCCCGGCGGCGAAGGTTGTCGTGCGGGTGAGGCATGCCAGGGTGGTCCAGCCGCCCGCGCTGCCGCCCTCGATCGCGAGCCGCCTCCCGTCAGCGATCCCCTCGGCGACCAGGTGCTCCATGACGGCGACGGTGTCGGTCACGTCGACCACGCCCCACTGGCCGCGCAGGCGGTCCCGGTACGCGCGGCCGTAACCGCTGGAGCCGCCGTAGTTGACCGCCACCACGCCGAGCCCGCGGGAGGTGTAGTACGCGACCGGCAGGGACAGCACCGGGGGGACGTGCGAGGTCGGGCCGCCGTGCACCTGTGCGATGACGGGCGGCAGCTCGCCCTCGCGGCCGGCGATGCCCTCCTGCCGGGGACGGTAGAGGATCGCGTGCACCACGCCGCCGTCGGGCAGCGGCACCTCGATGCTCTCGCCGACCGGGAGCAGGGAGGGGTCCGGGGCGTCGTCGCGGGAGGAGCGGAGCACCCTCAGCGGAGACAGCGCCGGGGCCGAGGGGCCGGGGCCGGCGGCGGAGCCGAGGTCCAGGTGCGCCGTCTGGATCGCGGCGAACTCGGTCGGCGAGGCGCCGGCGAGCACCAGCAGACCGTCCTCGCGCAGCACCGCGGTGCTGATCTGCGTGAGCGGGCAGTCCAGCGGGGAGAGCTCGCCGGTGCTGATCCGCAGCACGGACAGCCTCGTCGCGGCGCGGCCGTGCTGGACGAGTGCCCGGTCGGCGTCGAGCACCTGGTACCAGGTGGTGCCGAGCGCCCACATCGGGCTCGCGAACTCCTCCTCGCGTTCGAGGACCTGGCGCGCCCCGTCGGCCGAGGACCACACCCAGGGGTTCCACCAGCCGGTGCTGTCGGAGACGAACATCAGCTGGTCGTCGTCGAGCCATTCGGGCTGCATCACCGAGACGTCGGGGCCGCCGGCGACGATCTCCCCCTCCCCGGCGCTGCCGTCGATCAGCGGGGCGAGGTGCAGCTCCGTGCCGTCCCACGGCATCTGCGGGTGCTCCCAGCTGAGCCAGGCGAGGCGCGTGCCGTCGGGGCTGAGCCGCGGATGGGCGACGAAGCGGCTGGCCGGGGTGACGCGGCGGATCGCCGCGAGGTCCTCGGCGGCGGAGCCGTCCAGCGGGACCGCGGCGATGTACCGCTCGATGTGCGGGGCGCCGTCGGCGTCGGTGCGCGGGCCCTGCTCGCCGCCGGTGTGGTCCTCGCAGATCCACCACACCTCGACCTCGCCGTCGGGGAGGGTGACGACGGTCGGGTCCGCCCAGCGTAGGGAGGGTCCGTGCGCAGACTCGACCTCGGGGCCGACGGGGCTGAGCGGGCGCGGCGCCCCGCCCTCCCGAAGCGCGTGGACGCGCTGGTCCTCGAAGTTCACGAAGACGACCAGCGGCGGCTCGGCCGACGGGGCGGTCGGGTCGGCCGACGGGCCCGCCGGCTCGGGCACCACGGCCCAGCTCGCGCCGCCGTACTCGTGCACCCGGGAGCGGGCGTTGAACGGGGCGGGCAGCACCGTGACGGCCTCGTGGTCGCTGGAGCCGTCGGCCGCGAGGGACCCGGCGGTGCGGCGGATCGCCTGGCGACCGCCCTCGGTCGCGATGCCCTCGGTCCACCACACGTGGTCGCCGACGAGCGCGGGCGCGCCGAGCCGGGTGCCGCCCGTGGCGAGCAGCTCGGCGGTGATCGGGGAGGGCCAGGAACCGTACGGAAGGGTCGTCACCATGGGGGACACCCTAGGCATCCCCGCCGGTCCCGCGTCGAGGAAGACGCAACCTCGCAGGTCAGACCAGGATCGTCCTCTCCACGGTGGGCACCGTCGCGCCGCCCACCCAGAGGGTGCCGTCCTCGTCCTGCTCGAGCGTGATGCGGCCCTCGCGGCCGAGCACGGTGCCCTGCGCGGCGGTCCAGCGCTGCGGCGCCTCGCCGCGGCCGACGAGCCATTGGCCGATCCCCGCGTTGAGGCTGCCGGTGACCGGGTCCTCCTCGCCGCCGGTATGGAAGGCGCGGACCTCGTAGAGAGGGTCATCGCCCGCGGAGCTCCCCGCTCCGCTCGCCCATCGACCGAGCACGCCCACCTTCCGGTCGCCGAGCCGCACCGGGTCGGGCCGCAGGGAGAGCACCCGCTCGGCGTCCTCGAGCTCGACGACCTGCCAGCCCGGGCCGTTGTCCGCCCAGGCATGGCCGCGCACCGCGCTGCGGTCCACGCCGAGCGCGGCCGCGATTGCCGCCACCTCGCCCTCCTCGATCGGACCCTCGCGGCGCAGCGGCGGCGCCGCGAAGGCGAGCGAGGCCCCGTCGGCCCCGAGCGAGGCCCCGTCCGCCCCGAGCGCAGCTCCGTCGGCCGTGGTGCGGCGCACCGTGATCAGACCGGCCGCGCACTCCTGCACGATCCGCTCCCCCGCCGGGACGCCGCCCGCGAGCAGCCACGCCCGCGCCGTGCCGAGCGTGGGATGGCCGGCGAAGGGCAGCTCGCCCGTCGGCGTCCAGATCCGCACCCGGTAGTCGGCGCCGGGGACGGTCGGGGCGAGCAGGAAGGTCGTCTCGGAGAGGTTCGTCCAGCGCGCGATGCGGGCCATGTCCTCGCCCGTCAGGTCCTCCGCGTCGAGCACCACGGCGAGCGGATTGCCGCGCTGGGGCATGTCGGCGAAGACGTCGAGCTGGAGGAACGAGCGTCGGCGGGGCGACGGGGAGGACGGGACCATGACCCCATCCTCCCCCGCGCCTCAGCGTCCCGCGGCGTCCATGGCCTCGTCCTCGGCCTGGATCGCCTCGATCCCGAAGTCCTCCGGCTCCGACTCGGGGATGTCGGTGCCGTGCAGGGACGCGCCCGCGGTCTCCTTGAGGAAGACCAGGGCGACCATGCCCACCAGGCAGCCCGCCATGACGTACACCGCCGGGAACTCGAGGAACCCGGTCGACTCCACGACCGCCTCGTTGATCGGCGCCGCGGTGCCGCCGAAGATCGAGGTGAACACGTTGTAGGTGACCGCGAAGCCGGCGAAGCGCACATGGGCGGGGAACATCGCCGGGAAGGTCGCCGAGATCGTCGACAGCTGCGGGATGTACAGCAGGCCCAGCACGGCGAAGCCCAGGATCGCCAGGCCGAAGCTCTGCCCCATCAGCATGTACATCGGCACGGCCATGATGAACAGGCCCACCATCGAGAACCACCACATCCTCTTGCGGCCCACGCGATCCGAGAGCGCGCCACAGAAGGGGATCAGCGCCATCATCGCGACCTCGCCGATCAGGATGACCATCAGCGACTCGTTCGCGGACAGGTGGATCTTGGTCTCGAGGTAGCCGGGCATGTAGGTCAGCAGCGTGTAGTTCGCGATGTTCAGCGGGATCACCAGCCCCGCCATCACCAGGATCGGCCTCCAGTACTGCACGACCAGGTCGCGCAGACCGCCGGCGGCGCTGTCGACCGACTCGTCGGCCTCCTCCAGATCCTGGAAGACCGGCGTCTCGTCGAGCCGGGACCGCAGGTAGAGCCCGATCAGGCCCAGGGGTGCGGCGACGAAGAACGGCAGGCGCCAGCCCCAGGCCGCCATCGCGTCCTCCCCCAGCACCAGCTGCAGCACGAGCACCACCACGGTGCCGAGCGCGAAGCCGCCCAGCGTGCCGAACTCGAGGAAGCTGCCGTAGAGGCCGCGCCGCTTGTCCGGCGCGTACTCGGCCATGAAGGTGGCCGCCCCGCCGTACTCGCCGCCGGTCGAGAAGCCCTGCACCAGCCGCAGCACCGCCAGCAGGATCGGGGCGAGGATGCCGACCTGCTCGTAGGTGGGCAGCACGCCGATGAGGAACGTCGCGGCCGACATCAGGATGATCGTCATCGCGAGCACCTGCTTGCGACCCAGACGATCGCCGAGCGGGCCCCACACGAAGCCGCCGAAGGGGCGGGCCAGGAAGGAGATCGCCAGGAACGCGTAGGTCCAGAACAGGCCCTGCGAGCCCTCCGGGAAGAAGTGGACCGCGATGTAGGTGGCGACCACCGCATAGGCGCCGTAGTCGTACCACTCGGTCGCGTTGCCGAGGGCGGAGGCCGCGACCGCCTGGCGGATCGTCCGCCGCGGCGGCAGGTCCTCGAAGGCGGTGACAGTGCCGTCGGACCCCGAGGAGGTGGGGTCCGGCTGCCGGGGATCGGGCGTCGTGGGATCAGAGGTCGAAGAGGTCACAGACCGGTCGTCCGTTTCTCGCGCACGTGCCGCAGCACGCTGTGGCGGCGCTCTCCGCCGGCGGCCGACGAGCCGGGGCGCGGGGAGCGGCCGATGACAGGTGGCCATCGGACTGCCGGGCACGCGCACCCGGAGCGAGGTCGGTGCGCGGTGGACGCGCGCTGCGCATCCTCCCGACGAGCCCGTCCACCGTAGCGATCTCTCGCGCTCCTGGCCAGGCGGGCGGCCGACGGGGGCCGCTGGCTGCCGGAAGCCGCCGACACGCTCGGAGGTCGTTGTGCGACACTGGCCGCGGAGAGCCGGGAAGTCTGGTCGGCACGGGAGGTCCATCCCGTCCGCCCGTCGTCGATGCCGCAAGGACCCCAGCCCATGGCTCTCCCGTCCCTGTCCGTGCATACCGATGTGCGTCTCGGCCCCTCCTCACCTCGGCCTTCCGGCCCGTGCGCGACCGATTCCCACCGGTCCGCTCCTGAAGGTGAGGTGGCCCTCGGTGACGTTCCCCGTGTGGACCCTGATCCCGTTCGTGCTGATGCTGCTCGGCATCGCGATCTTCCCCCTGGTCCCGGCGATCGCGCACCACTGGGAGAGGCCCCGCAACCAGCTGACCTACGCGCTGGTGCTCGGCGTGCCGGTCGCGATCGGCCTGCTGCTGGCCGCGCATCCCGAGCTGCTCGCCCATGCGCTGATCGAGTACGTGCAGTTCATCGTGCTGCTGCTGGCCCTGTTCACGGTCTCTGGCGCCGTGGTGCTGCGCGGCGACCTGCCGGCCACGCCCCGGGTCAACACCACCTTCCTCGCCGTCGGCGGTCTGCTGGCGAGCTTCATCGGCACCACCGGCGCGGCCATGCTGCTGATCCGGCCGATCCTCGCCACCAACTCGGAGCGCCGCTACCGCGCGCACACCGTCGTCTTCACGATCTTCGTCGTCGCCAACTGCGGCGGGCTCCTCACCCCGCTCGGCGACCCGCCCCTGTTCCTGGGGATGCTCCGCGGGGTGCCCTTCACCTGGACCTTCTCGCTGTTCCCGCAGTGGCTGTTCGTGCTCGCGCTGCTGCTGATGACCTACTGGGCGCTCGATCGCCGCTACTACTCCCGCGAGACCCCCGAGGCGATCGCCCAGGACAACTCCCAGCGCCGCCCGCTCAGCCTCGGCGGCGCCCCGAACCTGATCTGGTTCGCGGTGATCATCCTGGCCGTGGCCCTCGTGCCCTCCCTCGACATCGACGCGGTCGCCCACGGACACCTCGAGGGCACCAACTGGGTGCCCTGGCGCGAGCTGGTCATGCTCGCCGCCGCCGCGGGCTCCTACGTGATGGGCTCGAAGCAGGTGCGCTTCGAGGAGAACGAGTTCAGCTGGTCGCCGATCGCCGAGGTGGGAGCCCTGTTCATCGGCATCTTCGTGACCATGGTGCCCGCGCTGCAGGTGCTGCGCGCCGCCGCCCCGAACTTCCCGCTCAACGAGATCACGATCTTCTTCTTCACCGGCGGGCTCTCCGCGGTGCTCGACAACGCCCCCACCTACGCGACCTTCTTCGAGATGGCCACGCAGGTCGCCGGGGAGCCGCGGGTGGCCGACGTCCCCGAGGTGCTGTTGGTCTCGATCTCCCTCGGCGCCGTGCTGTGCGGGGCGATGACCTACATCGGCAACGGCCCGAACTTCATGGTGAAGTCCGTGGCGGAGGACCAGGGCGTGCGCATGCCCGCCTTCTTCGGGTACGTGAAGGCGGCCTTCGAGTTCCTCGCCCCGGTGCTGCTGGCCATGGTTCTGCTGTTCCTCGCCGACCCGTGGTGGGCGAAGGCCCTCGGCGGCGTGGTGGTGGTGCTGGTGCTGCTGCGAGCGTTCCGCGACGCCACCGCCCCGCCGCCCCAGGTGATCAGCCGCGGCGCCCGCCGACGCGCCGAGGCCGCCCCGGCCGCCGACGCGACCGACGATCCCCGGACCCCTGACGTCGGCCCCACCGCGCCCACCTCCCCCTGAGCCGCCCTGCCGGGCGGCTCGACTCCGACCCACCGCCGCCCACCGCAGGAGGCTCCTCCGTGACCACTCCCCCCGCCCAGCCGTCCCGGCTGGGGACCTACCGCACCTACACCCGGTTCGAGGCGGTGATCACCCGCGCCATCCCCGGCGGGGCGCTTCTCCTCGCCGCGACGGTGCTCGCGCTGCTGCTCGCGAACTCGCCGGCCTCCGGCGCCTACCTCGCCCTGCGCGATGTCCACCTGGGATTCGAGATCGGCCCGCTGAACCTCGACCTCTCCCTCGCGCACTGGGCGGCCGACGGGCTGCTCGCGATCTTCTTCTTCCTCGCCGGGCTCGAGCTCAAGCAGGAGTTCACCGTCGGCGACCTGCGCAGCCCGAAGAAGGCCTTCGTGCCGATCGCCGCGGCCTTCGGCGGCGTCGCCGTGCCCGCGATCCTGTACACAGTGATCAACCTCGGCGGCCCCGAGGGCGCCGCGGGCGGCTGGGCGATCCCCGCCGCGACCGACATCGCCTTCGCCGTCGCGATCCTCGCGCTCGTCGGCTCCTCGCTGCCGGCCGCGCTGCGGACCTTCCTGCTCACCCTCGCGATCGTCGACGACCTCATCGCCATCACCATCATCGCGATCTTCTACACGAGCGACCTGCGGCTGTGGTTCCTCGCCCTCGCGATCGTGCCGATCGCCCTGTACCGGTGGCTGGTGACGAAGCACGAGGCCCTCTTCGCCCGGAACTACTGGAGCGCGTGGGTGATCCTGCTGCCGCTCGCGCTGATCACCTGGGCGCTGTTCCTGAACTCCGGCGTGCACGCGACCATCGCCGGCGTGGTGCTCGCCTTCCTCGTCCCCACGAAGAGCCTCTCCGCGCACACGCGCGAGCACTCCCTCTCCCACACCCTCGAGCACCGGCTGCGCCCGCTCTCCTCCGCCTTCGCGGTGCCGGTCTTCGCGTTCTTCAGCGCCGGCGTCGCCGTGGGCGGGCTCAGCGGCCTGGTCGAGTCGTGGCAGTCCACGGTGGCGCTCGGGATCATCGTCGGGCTCGTGGGCGGCAAGATCCTGGGCATCGTCGGCACCACCTTCCTGGTCACCAAGCTGACCAGCGCGCGGCTCGACACCGACCTGCGCTGGCCGGACATGATCGGCATGGCCTCGATCGCGGGCATCGGCTTCACGGTCTCGCTGCTGGTCTCGGAGCTGAGCTTCTCCGCCGAGGACCCGCTGCAGGACGTCGCCAAGGTGGGCGTGCTGACCGCCTCGGCGCTCGCCGCGGTGCTCGGCGCCGCGATCCTCCTGCCCCGCAACCGGATGTACGCGAGGCAGCAGCGGGAGTCCGGCGCGGCGCCCGACGGCTACGACCGCGGGGCGGACTGGGGCGCCGACGCCTGACCGTTCCGGCCGGCGTCTGACCCACCCGTCGGCGACCGCCCCTCGGTCGACGCCTGATCCACCCGCCGGCGAGAACGGCCCCGCAGCACGAGGCTGCGGGGCCGTTCCCGGTGAGACCGGGGATCAGCCGGCGCGGAAGGCGACGTTGCTCTCGGTAGCCATGCGCTGCAGGAACGCGGCGGTGGCGTCGCGGTTCATCGGGTTCAGCGGCCGGTAGGTGCCGTCGCTCCAGCCCTTGGAGACGCCGCGCTCCTTGAGCCAGGCGATCTCCTTCGCGTACATCATCGAGGGCTTGACGTCGGTGAACGGCGCGGTGGTCGGCTCCGCGATCTCGGGCGAGCCCGCGTACCGGTAGACGAACGCCGCCATGGCGTCACGGGCGATGGGCTGGGTGGGGCGGAAGGTGCGATCGCTCCAGCCGGTGGTGATGCCCATCTGGTAGGCCCAGATGATCTCCGTGTAGTGCTCCTGGCCCTTCTTGACGTCCTTGAAGGGCTCGCTGCGGGGCAGGTCCACCTCGGGCGAACCGGCGAGGCGGTAGAGGAACGCGGCCATGGCGTCGCGGTTCACCGGCTGCAGCGGACGGAAGGTGTCGTCCTTGTAGCCCTTGGCGATGCCGTTCTCGTAGGCCCAGATGATGGCGTCGTAGTGCTCCTGACCCTTCTTCACGTCGGTGAAGGGGTTCTCCGGCTTCACCGGCAGCACCTGGATGACGCTGGGCTTCGGGCCCTGGCCGTCGAAGTCGGGGAAGTAGGAGGTGTGCGCTCCCCACTCGCCGTCCTCGCCCGGGTGCTGGACCGAGACGAAGGCGGTCTTGTCCTGGTCGCGGATGATCGGGCCGCAGGTCTCGCCGTCCATCGGGACGGAGAGGAACTGCTCGACGCGGCCACGGGCCTCGCCGTCCAGGGTGACGCGGAACAGGCCGTCGTTGTAGCCGATGCCGGAGGGCGCGCCGTCGGTGGAGATCCACAGGTTGCCGACCGAGTCGAAGGCCAGGTTGTCGGGGCAGGAGATCGGAGAGACCTGATCCACCGGGAAACCGGAGAAGTAGGTCTGGTCGCCCTGCGCCGGATCGCCGCAGACCATCAGCAGGTTCCAGGAGAACTCGGTGGAGGTCTGGTCCTCGCCCTCGTCGATCTCGACGACGTGGCCGTCGCGGTTCTCGGTGCGCGGGTTGACCTCGTCGACCCCGGCCTTGCCCTCGGTGCCGCGGCCCGAGTTGTTGGTGCAGGCGACGTAAACGCGGCCGGTGTGCAGCGAGGGCTCGACGTCCTCGCAGCGGTCCATCTTGGTGGGGCCGACCTTGTCCGCCGCGAGGCGGGTGTGCACGAGGACCTCGGCGACGGTGAAGCCCTCGACCTTCGACTCGCCGTCGACGACGAGCGGCAGCCACTCGCCCGTGCCGTCGAAGGCGCCGTCGGACGGGACCTTGCCGGAGCCGTCGATCTCGCCGACCGGGGAGGTGCCGGTGAACTTCGCGACGTAGAGGTCGCCGTTCTCCAGGAGGGTCATGTTGTGCTTCTTGTTCCCCTCCTCGTACATGTCGCGGGAGACGAACTTGTAGAGGTAGTCGAACACCTCGTCGTCGCCGGAGTAGGCGACCACGCGGCCGTCGGCGGCGACGATGACGTTCGCGCCCTCGTGCTTGAAGCGGCCCAGCGAGGTGTGCTTCCGCGGGGTCGAGGTGGGATCGAAGGGGTCGACCTCGACGATGTAGCCGAAGCGGTTCGGCTCGTTCTCGTAGCCCTCGATGCGGGCGTCGTAGCGGTCGTACTTGCCCTCCCAGCCGCGGGCGGTCGCGGAGTCGCGCAGGCCGTAGCGCTTCTCGGCCTCGGAGGTGCCGGCGGAGCGGAAGTAGCCGTGGAAGTTCTCCTCGCCCGAGAGCAGGGTGCCCCAGGGGGTGAGGCCGCCGGCGCAGTTGCCGAGGGTGCCCAGGACCGTGCGGCCCTCGGGGTCCTCGACGGTCTTGACCAGGTCGTCGCCCGCGGCGGGGCCGGTGAGCTCGAACTCGTCGGTGAGCAGGATGCGGCGGTTGAGCTCGGCGCTCTTCAGGTAGGTGTAGGGCGAGACGGCGTCCTCACGCTCGAGCTCGACCACGGTGAGGCCGTGCGCGGCCATGCCGATCTCGATCGCGTCGTCGGCATCGGTGTCGGCCGGGAGCATGATGTTCTCGTTCGTGTACTCGTGGTTCACGAACATGACGGCGCGCTTGCCATCCGAACCCGGGATCTCCTGGATCTCGGTGTAGTCGTTGTTGTAGCCGAACTGGAGCTTCTGCGCCTCGGCGCTCTGGGCGTTCCAGTCGAACTCGGGGGCGTCGTCGAACAGCGGATCGCCCCAGCGGATGACGGTGTGCCACTCGAAGCCCTCGGGCACGGTGAACTCGTCGACGTCGGCGGCGACGGGGGCGATCGCGTCGAAGTCCAGCGCGGTGCCGTTCGGGGCCAGCGCGGGGGCGGGGCCGACGGGGGCGGCCGGGGCGGCGCCGCCCGCGGCGAAGGCCCCCTGGGTGCCGGCCAGGCCGATGGCGACCGCGGCGGTGGAGCCGCCCAGCATGGTCCGACGGGACAGCGCGCGGGAGGCGATGTCGCGGAAGGTGGGGTTGTCGGAGTGGTTGCACTCGCCGAAGGCGCACTGGCTGGCGCACTTGAGCTGGCAGGTCACGGCGGAGCGCTTGCCGCGCACCGCGTCCTTCATGAAGAGGGGCAGATCGATCAGGGCCATGGGGGGAGTCCTTTGCTGGTGATCTCGTTCCTCGCGCGCCGAGGGAGCGCGAGACGATCTGACGATGCGCCAGCAAAGTGAGGTGCGCCCCTCCCTCAGGGGACGCGGAGGTGAACAGCGCAGGACCGCACGGCAACGGCGGGCGATCCGGGGCTCGCCCGCCGTCGGCGGATATCGGGGCGTCGTGCCTGGTGGGGCGGACGGAGCGGTCGACTGATGGGCCGTCGACCCCCGTCGGCGTCAGACCCGGGTGGGCGGCACGAAGGTGTCGGGCTTGACCAGCACCACCGGCACCGGCGACTCGATCGCGACCCGCTGCGAGGTGGAGCCGAGCAGGATCTTGCCGATCGGGGTGCGCTTGCGGATGCCGAGCACCACGAGATCGACCGGATCGTGTTCGATCGCGTCGAGGATGTCGTCGGCCGGATCGTCGCGGCGGGGCACGGTGCGCAGCTCGTGCTCGAGACCGGTCTCGGCCAGACGCTCGGCCAGCGGACGCTGATCGGTGACCCCGCGGGCCTTGCGGGGGTCGGGGGCGCGCTCGGACGCGAGCACGAGCAGCGAGGCATCGCGGCGCTCGCACTCGGCGACGGCGAAGGCCAGCGCGGCCTCGCTCGTGGCGCTGGGGACGTAGGCCAGCAGGACGGTGGACATGGCGGCTCCTGGGGGCTCGGGAGGGGACGGGGTCAGTCGCGACCGAGGTCGTCGGGGTGGCGGAAGCGGGTGCGGCGGGCCTTCACCGCGCTGTTGTAGAACCAGGTGATCACATACAGGATCAGCCCGACCACGAGCAGCCCGCCCGCGATCACGTAGTTCTGCACCGGCTGAGCGATCGGGGAGACCAGCGCGAAGGACGTGATCGCGCCGATCACCGGCAGCACCGTCGGGGTGCGGAAGTGGGGCACGTCGACCGTGTCCTTGCGCAGCACCAGCACCGAGATGTTCACCAGGCCGAAGACGGCCAGCAGCAGCAGAGCGGTGGTGCCGCCGAGCGCCCCGATCGTCTCCTCGGCGAGCACGTAGCGCACCGAGAGCACCAGGGCGATGGCGAGGGCGGTCGAGAAGACGATGCCCGCCCACGGGGTGCGCCGCTTCTTCAGGACGCCGCGGAGGAAGCCCGGCAGAACGTCCTGCTTGGCCATGCCGTAGAGCAGGCGGGAGGCCATCATCATGTTGATCAGCACGGTGTTGGCGACCGCGAAGATCGAGATGAACGCGAAGATCGTGTCGATCGGGATACCGGGGGCGCCCTCCTTGACCACCTCGAGCAGCGGGGTGGTCGACTCGGTCAGCTGCCCGATCGGGACCACGGCGACCGCGAGGACGGAGATCAGCACGTAGATCACGCCGGTGACCGACAGGCCCGCGATGAGCGCCCGGGGGAAGTTCTTCACCGGGTCGACGGTCTCCTCGGCCATGTTCACCGAATCCTCGAAGCCGACCATGGAGAAGAACGCGAGCGCGGTCGCGCCGATCACGGCCATGAAGATGCTCTTGTCGTCCTGGGTCTCGAAGAGCACCACGCGCGAGAAGTCCGCCTGGCCCTTGCCGACGGCGAAGAAGCCCACGATGATCACGAGCGCCAGACCGGTCATCTCGATGCAGGTCAGGACCACGTTCGCCGTGACCGACTCGGAGACACCGCGCAGGTTGATCAGCGCCACGAGCCCGAGGAACACGAGCGCGATCGTCGTGGCGACGGCGCCCGCGGAGTCACCGAGCGACTCCTCGAGCCGGAACGCCTTCAGCACGTTCTCGGAGAGGAAGATCGCGCTGGTCGACGCCGACGTGATGCCCGAGGAGAGCACGGCGAAGGTGACCATGAAGGTGAGGAAGTGGATGCCGAAGGCCTTGTGCACATAGAGCGCCGCCCCCGCGGCCTGCGGGTACTTGGTCACCATCTCCACATAGGAGAGGGCCGAGACCATGGCGACGGCGAAGGCGATGAGGATCGGCAGCCAGCCGGCGCCGCCCACCTCGCCGGCGACCCGGCCGGTCAGCGAGTAGACGCCGGTGCCGAGGATGTCGCCGACGATGAACAGCAGCAGGAGCTTCGGGGTGATGGCCTTCTTGAGCTCGGGGTGGCCGTCCTGCCCGGCGGCGGGGCCGGGCGCCGCGGCGGTGTCTGGGGACGAGGTCATGGGAGTCCTCCCGGGATGCGAGGTCGATGCAAGTCCCCCGGGGGAGCGCGGAACCCCGAGACGAGGCGCCATCGCCCAGGGGACCCGGGAAGACCTGGCGGGAACTCTACTCCGTCGGCCCCGCGCCCCCGGTATCCCGGGGACCGGAGCCGCCCTGGTCGGCCCCCGGCTCGCGGCTGGGGAGCCGCAGGGTCTGCACCCACTGGCGCGAGGCGTCGGAGCTGATCGCGAGCACCCCGAGGGCGGAGGCGCCCGCGCCCACCAGCAGCGAATGGGCCACGTCGCCGAGGGTCGCGGAGGCGAGCAGCAGCCGCCCGACGGCGTCGGCCGTGAACAGGCTCATCAGCGCGATCCGCGCCCAACGGCTGCGGCGCAGCACCCCCACCATGAGCAGGACCTGCACCACCGCGACGACGCTGAGCAGTATCAGGCCCTCCGGGGAGGGCAGCAGCAGCGAGACGTCCGGGATCCGGGCCAGCAGGTCCACGCCCGCGAGGCGGTCCACCCACTCGGCGGTGAGGATCCCCAGCTGCAGCAGCACCAGCATCCCGGTGAAGACCACCGTCGGCGGCGGGAGGTGGTGGTCGGCGGCGCGGGCGAAGACCTCGTACACGTCGTCGACCGTGCCGTGCCACTGCGCGCTCAGCTCGTCGCCGATCTCCTGGGGGCCGCGACGTCGCGCCGCCGCGAGCGCCGACTGCGTCGCCGCCCGGGCGCGGGCCTTCATCACCGTGGTGCCCGTGGGCCGATGCCGCGGCAGCATCATCGCCGTCGCCCCGTCGGACCGCGCGGCGGCGCCCTCGACGTCGATCACCGGGAGGTGTCCGTCGGTGCGGAAGCGGTCGCCCTGCCCGTTGCGGTCGTGGTACGCGGTGGAGAACTCCTCGATGACCTCCACCTCGATCCGCGGATCGGCGAAGCGGACGGTGTCGATGAGATAGTCGCGCTCCACGTCGATGTTCTCGTCGATGCGATGCGTGATCTGCAGGGTGAAGAAGGAGAAGCCGACGGCGCGGTCGTAGGTGCCGGCCGCGAGCCAGTCCGTGCGGTACCCGCCCGGCAGCACGAAGTCGGGCGGCATCCGCCAGAAGCGCACGTGGTGCCGCTTCTCGGTGGTGCCGCCCACCTCCTGCTGGTAGGTGAAGTCGTGGCGCCGACCCATCAGGTACAGGTCCGAGACGGGGGCCGACGGATAGGAGCGGCGCAGCAGCGTCGAGCGCACCATCTGCCAGGCCGAGGACAGGGTGCGCTCCTCCGCGAGCACCCAGCCGGCCCGCCGCATCGCGACGTGCACGTCCCGCTCCGCCCCGTCGAGCGCGATGTTGATCGGGTCCGAGAGCACACCCTCGGTGGTGCGGGTGCGGCCGAAGAAGTAGTCCGGCAGGTAGATCCAGGTCATCAGCTGGTGCAGCCGGGGCAGCGTGATGTAGGTGAGCAGCAGCCAGAAGAGCACCAGGTACAGCAGCCGCACCGGGGTGAGCGAGAAGCCCTCGATCAGGTAGAGCAGCGCGAGCCAGATGGAGACGACCACACCCGCGACGATGAACAGGGTGTCGAGCAGCCCGTAGAGCTCGAAGCGGCGGCGCTCCGCGGTGTGGCCGAGCGCGTGGTCGTACTCGGGCGGGGCGTCGGGCACCGGGCGGTCCAGGGGCGCGAGCCGCGCCGTCCGCGCCGGGGTCATCCGGCGCTCCGCTCGGGCTGGATGCGCATGGGGTCATCGTACGGTCGGGACCTGGCGGGCCTCCCAGGAGCCCGCTCCCACCGAGTGCTGCATCCGGACCGTCACCCGTCGCCCGCTCCCACCGAGTGCTGCATCTGGACCGTCATGGCGGCACGGTGACGGTTCAAAAGCAGCACTCGATGCGGACGGCGGGCTGAAGGCGGCGGGCTGGGGGCGACAGGCGACGAGGCGCGTACGCTCGGGGGCGACCCTCACGCACCCCACCCCGGAAGGACCCCATGTCCCCCGTGACCTCCGTCCCCCTGAACGACGGCCGCTCCATCCCCCAGATCGGCTACGGCGTCTTCAAGGTCGACGCCGCGGTGACCGCCGACGTCACCGGCCAGGCGCTCGCCGCCGGCTATCGCCACATCGACACCGCGAAGATCTACGGCAACGAGGAGGGCGTGGGCCAGGCCCTGCGCGACTCCGGCGTGGCCCGCGACGAGGTCTTCGTGACCACCAAGCTGTGGGACGACGCCCACGCGCACGACGACGCGATCGCCGCGTGCGAGGCCTCCCTCGAGCGGCTCGGTCTCGAGCAGATCGACCTCTACCTGATCCACTGGGCCACCCCGTCCCAGGGGCAGTACGTCGAGGCGTGGAAGGCCCTGATCGAGCTGCGCGAGCGCGGCCTGGTCCGCTCGATCGGCGTCTCCAACTTCCCGCTCCCCCAGCTGGAGGAGATCATCGAGGCCACGGGCGTGGTCCCGGCCGTGCACCAGATCGAGCTGCACCCCTACTTCCCGCAGCTCGAGCTGCGCGAGGCCCATGCCCGCCACGGCATCGTCACCGAGTCCTGGGGTCCGCTCGGCCAGGGCAAGTCGGACCTGCTCGAGAACGCTGTGATCACCGAGATCGCTTCGGCGCACGAGGCGACCCCCGCCCAGGTGGTGCTCGCCTGGCACCTCTCCCACGGCATCGTGGCGCTGCCGAAGTCCGTCACGCCGAGCCGGATCGTGGAGAACCTCGCCGCGGCGGAGCTCGAGCTGAGCGCTGAAGAGGTCGCAGCGATCGACGCCCTCGACCGCGGCGAGGCCGGCCGCGGCGGCACGGATCCCGCCACCAAGTGAGCCGCTGAGGGCCGGGGCGCCACACAGGGGGCTCCCCGGCCTCGCCCGGCCCTGGCCCGGCCCGGGCGCGGTGCCCGCCGTCAGTAGTAGACGGCGAGCGGGCCCGTCGGCCCCTCGATCACCTGCACCGGGGTGTCGAACACCCGCGAGAGCACCGCGCCGTCCATGATCTGCGCGACCGGGCCCGACTCGACGACGCCGCCGTCCTTCATCGCGACGATGTGGTCCGCGTAGTGGGCGGCGAAGTTGATGTCGTGCAGCACCACCACGATCGTGCGCCCCAGCTCGCGGGCGGCGTCGCGCAGGCGGCCCATCATCTGCACGCTGTGCTGCATGTCGAGGTTGTTCAGCGGCTCGTCGAGGAGCACGTACTCCGTGTCCTGAGCGAGCACCATCGCCACGTAGGCCCGCTGGCGCTGCCCGCCGGAGAGCTGGTCGAGGTAGCGGCCCTCGAGGTCGTGCAGGCCCAGGAAGTCGATCGCCTCGGAGATCTTCTGCTCGTCGAGGGCGGTCAGGCGCCCCTTGGAGTAGGGGAAGCGGCCGAAGCCCACGAGCTGGCGCACTGTGAGCCGGGTGATGAAGTGGTTCTCCTGGCGCAGCACGGAGAGGATCCGGGCGAGGTCCTTCGAAGCGGTCGAGGAGACGTCGTAGCCGGCGACCTCGATCGCGCCCTCGTCGATGCCGAGCAGGCGCCCCACCATGGTCAGCAGGGTCGACTTCCCGGCGCCGTTCGGGCCCACGAGCGCGGTCACGCCGCCCGCGGGGATCTCGAGGGTGACCGGGCCGATGACGACCGACTCCGAGTACTGCTTGCGCACGCTGTCGAGGATGATCACAGGCGTCCCTTCCGCAGGAGGACGGCGAGGAACACGGACCCGCCGACGAGCTCGATGATGATGGAGACCACGCCCTGGGCGTAGAACACGTGGTCCATGAGGAAGTAGGCGCCGGCCAGGATCACGAAGCCCAGCAGGACGCCCACGGGCAGCAGCCGGCGGTGGTCGTGCGTGCCGGCCAGCTGGTAGGAGAGGGTCGCGACGAGGAAGCCGAAGAACGTCATCGGCCCGATCAGCGCCGTGGAGACGGCCATGAGCACGGAGACCAGCACGAGCGTGTAGATCGTCTGGCGGCCGTGGTCGACGCCGACGTTCAGGCACACGTCCCTCCCCAGCGCGATGACGTTCAGCCGCGAGGAGTTCAGCCAGATCAGCACGCCCGCGACGAGGCAGAGCGGGATCGCGAACGGCAGGTACTCAACGCTCGCGTTGTTCACCGAGCCGAACAGCCGCGCGGTGAGGACGTCGAACTCGCTCGGGGTGAGCAGGCGCTGCATGAAGCTCGAGACGGAGCCGAGCCCGCCGCCGAGCACGATGCCGATCAGCAGCATGATCTGCATGTTCGCGTACTTGCCGCGGAGCAGCCAGCCGTACAGCAGCACGGAGAGCGCGACCATGAGCGCAACCTGGGCGAGGAACTGGCCGGTGCCCTGCAGCGCCACGACCCCGGCGACGCCGAGGAAGTACACGGCCCCGGTCTGGATCGCGGTGTACAGCGACTCGAAGCCCATGATCGACGGGGTGATGATGCGGTTGCCGGTCACGGTCTGGAAGGCGATCGTGGCGATGGCCTGGCAGAACGCGGCGACGGCCATGACCACGAGGGAGGTCGCGCGCATCTCGGCGATGAGCCAGAAGCCGCGGGAGCCGACGGGCATGGGGTTGTCGAGGGCGAGGAGCCCGAAGCCGGCGCCGAGCGCGACGATCGCGAGGGCGGCCACGACGATCCGGTAGCGGCGCGCGGCGCGGCGGTCGGCGAAGGCGCCGGAGCTGCTGTGCGGGCGGTGGCCGGGGACGCCGAGCGGGCCGAGGTCCGCGGCGGTGTCGCTGGGGGCGGTCGAGACGACGTCGGCCGCGACGGAGCCCGGGGAGAGGAGCCGCTCAGCCATGTCGGCGCTGCTTCAGCAGGAGGGCGATGAACACGGCCGCGCCGAGCACGCCGAGGATCAGGGACACGGGCACCTCGAACGGCATGATGATCGTGCGCCCCAGCAGGTCGCACACGGTGACGACGGCGATGCCGAGCAGGCACACCCAGGGCAGGTTCGAGCGCAGGTCGTCGCCGCGCATCATCGAGACGATGTTCGGCACGATCAGCCCGAGGAAGGGCAGGTTGCCGACGACCACGGTGACGACGCCGGTGGCGATCGCGACGAGGCCGGTGCCCATCAGCATCACCCGCTGGTAGTTCACGCCGACGTTCGTGGCGATGTCCTCGCCGAGCCCGGCGACGGTGAGCCGGTCGGCGACGACGAACACGGCCACGCCCACGGCGGCGACGATCCACAGCACCTCGTACTGGCCGCGGAGCACCGAGGTGAACGAGCCCGCGAACCAGACGCCGAGGTTCTGCAGCGCGTCGAACTGGAGCGCGACGAACGTGGAGACGGAGCCGACGACCGCCCCGAGCATGATGCCGATGATCGGCACGATGAGCGAGGAGCGCAGGGTCACGCGGCGCAGGAACAGGAAGAACACCATGGTGCCGACGAACGCGAAGCAGATCGCGACGATCATCTTCGTGAGGATGCTCGCCTGCGGGTCGATGACCAGCACGAGGATCAGCCCGAGGCCCGCCCATTCGGTGGTGCCGGTGGTGGTCGGCTCGACGAACCGGTTCTGCGTCATCAGCTGCATGATCAGGCCCGACATCGCCATCGCGGCGCCCGCGAGGACCAGCGCGAGGGTGCGCGGGATGCGGGTGATCGCGAACATCTGCCCGCCGTCCTCCGCGCCGAAGATGTCGTAGACGCCGGTGAGCAGCGAGGCGACGAGCAGCAGCGCGACGACGGCGATGCCGATCAGGAGCTTGCCGTCGACGAGCCGCTCGCGGCCGCGGCGGCGGGCGGGCGACGGCGCGTCGGCCGGGGCGGCCGACGCGGTGGGGGCGGCCGACGGGGGCGCCGACGCGGAGGGGGCCGCGCCGGCCTGGTCAGATCTGGTCATGGTGCATCCGGGGCGTGCGGTCGGGGCGGGACGCCGAG
>NZ_JAZDCG010000015.1:0-5174 GCF_036321705.1 Brachybacterium sp. J144 | reverse complement strand
CGGCGCCGAGGGTGTCGTGCAGGATCAGGCCTTCTGCTCGAGGGCGTCGGCGAGGGCGTTGAAGTACTCGGTGTAGGTCTGGATCGACTCGTTGGTGTACGTGTCAGCCGGCATGTAGACGATGTTGCCCTCGGCCACGGCGGTCACGGAGGCGAGCGCCTCGGAGGCCTCGAGGATCTCGGCGGCCGGCTCGTAGGCGGGGTCGTCGGCGGAGACGGCGGCGTCGCGATCCATGACGAGGATCCACGCGGGGTTCGACGCGGCGATCGCCTCGACGGAGATGTCGTCGCCCTGGTGGTCGTCGCTGCTGCCCTCGACCTCGAGCGCGGGGGTGAGGCCGAGCGCGTCGAAGGCCCAGCCGAGGGTGCGGCCTGCGCCGGGGGCGATGAAGCCGATCTCGCCGCCGGAGACGTTCACGGCCATGACCGTGTCGGCGCTGTCGTAGGCGGCGGTGACGCGGGCCATCGCCGCGTCGAGGTCTGCGCCGAGCTGCTCGGCCTCCGCCTCCTTGCCGAAGACCGTGCCGAGCACGGAGACCTGGCGCTTGAGCTCGTCGGCGAAGGGCTGGTCGTCGCGCGGGTCGAGCTCGAGGATCGTGGCGTCGGGGGCGAGGCGCACGAAGTCGTCGTGGTAGTCGGCGAAGCGCTGGCCGTTGATGATCAGCGTCGGCTCGGCGGCGACGACGGCCTCCAGGTCGGGCTCGCGATGGTTGCCGAGGTCGATGATCGACTCGTCGTCCTTGTAGCCGATGGTGGTCGGCATGAGCGCGCGAGCCGCGGCGGTCAGGGTGACACCCCAGGCCTCGAGGGTCTCGAAGGTGCGGTTGTCGGTCGCGACCACGGAGGCGGGCGGGGTCTGCACGGTCTGCGCGCCGTTGTTGTCCTCGACCTCGACCGTCCCGGCCGGCGCGCCGCCCGCGTCGCTCGCGGCGGAGCCGTCGGCGGCCTGGGTGGAGCCGCCGCAGGCGGTGAGGAACAGGCCGAAGGCGCCGGCCAGGGAGGCGGCGCCGAGCGTGCGTCGGCTGAGCGAGGGCAGCGGAGTCATGGGGACCTCTGTCGTCGTGAGGGAAGGGATAAGCTCCCCGCCGGCGGGGACGAGTTGAGGCTAGCCTCACCTCCCGCTATTTCGCCACTTCAGACTTGCTTTATTCCACTGACTGGACGGTGACCCTCGTCTCATACCCCATCGGACGGCGGGCCCGGCGCGCCGCTAGGGTGGTCCCGGCACCCGGGGAGCAGGGGCGGGTGCGCGCACTGATCCGAGGGGGACCCATGACCGACAGCAACGGACCACAGCTGCCCGACTTCTCCGGCGGCGGGAGCGCGCCGAAGCTGCCGGACTTCTCCGGCGGCGGGGACGGCCGCGGCGGGGCGTCCGGCAGCTCCTCCGGCCGACCCGTCGGCGGCCCCGGTGCGGGAATCGGCGGCACGGACCCGGGCCTGACCGGCCCTCGCGATCCCGGCTCCGGCCGCGGGAAGGGACCGCTGATCGCGCTGTTCGTCGGCGGCGGCGCCTTCCTCGTGATCGTCCTGGCCGTCGGCGCGCTGATCCTCTCGCAGACCGTCCTCTCCCCCGATCCCGAGGAGACCCCCGTCGCCTCGGAGCCCGCAACCACCGAACCGGACCCGTCGGAAGACGCGAGCCCGTCGGAGGTCGTCCCCACCACGCAGCCTGAGCCGAGCGAGGACCCGTCGCTGACCACCATCGAGGTGCCCACCGTGGAGTGCACCTCGCCCGGGAACCGGCAGACCACCGAGCAGGTCGACGGGTCCGTGCGCGGCGGCGGCCTCGAGTTCGCGGTGCAGCCCGAGTGGAACACCGGCTCGAACTGGGGCCGCAGCGCGATGTACATGACCGACGTCCACTCGGCCGATCAGCCGGTCGAATCGGGCTGGTACTCCGTCGCCTCCGTCGGCGCCGTCTCCTGGCCCGAGGAGGAGGGCGGCTACCCCGGCGCGGAGGAGACAGCGAGGGCCATCTTCCAGTGCTCCAGCACCCGCGACGACGCGAAGGAGCTGTACGGCGAGCCGGTGCAGGCCGCGAACTACGTCGAGGAGTCCTTCGAGGTCGACGGCCACCCGGCCTTCATGGTCTCCGGGAATCTGCAGGTCTCCGAGCTCGCGCTGATGCGCACCACCGACGCCTGGCGGAACGTGGTCATCGTCGTCGACACCCCGGACGGCCCCGCGGTCTTCGAGGGCGGCGCCGCGCTCGGCCACGAGCAGCAGGTCGCGGATCTGGACGCGATGATCGCGAGCCTCCGCATCTACTGAGCGGCGCGGGCGCCGACCGGGGCCGACGGGCGATCCCGTCGGCCCCGGCGGCTCGGCGGGGTCTGATCAGGCCTCGACGGCGGACTTCGCAGCCTTGCCGCCGCCCTGGGCGACCAGGAGCGCCGCAGCGATGGCGAGCAGCCAGCTGTCCTTGGCGACCGCGGTGCCCTGCTGGGTGGGGCGCACGCCGTCGGACTCGGTCATGCCGGGGGTGCGCAGGTACATCGAGACCAGCGAACCGGAGAAGCCGGCGAGCGCGAGACCCGCGACCTTGGTGGGCACGAACGGCAGCAGCAGCGATGCGCCGACCGCGATCTCGCCGTAGCTGATGAACTTCGCGAACTGCTCGGGGGTGAGCTTGCCGAGGACCGGCACGCCCTGGGCGGCCATGCCGCGCAGCGCCTCGGCGGTGCCGGCGTCCATCCCCAGCTTGGAGATGCCGGAGTTGAGGATGAACGCGCCGGGGACGGCGCGGAGGATCGCGGTGCTGAGTGCCATGGGGGCCTCCTCGGAGGAAAGTCGTTGTTGTTTCAATCAGATCGTAGGGCCGACGGGATCGTCTGTCGACCCGCGGCGCGCCCTCACCGGCCCACGACAGCGCTCCGCGGCGCCTGAGGGAGCATGGTGCGGCGAACATGCTCCCTCAGACGCCGCTACCCTGCGGTCATCTCAGGGTGGGGCCAACCTCAGCGGCGGCGGCCTACCTCCAGGTGTCGGTGAGCGCGAGCGTCCCGTCGGCGCCGACGGTCGCCGTGCGGTTCGCACCGGACTCCCAGACGACCGCGCCCGTGCCGTCGACCTTCACGTACTTGTACTCGAAGCTCGTGCCGGCCGGCAGGTCCACGCCGCCCGTCCAGCTCGGGTAGCCCGAGGGGTCCAGGGCGACGCCGGAGGCGGGCTGCCAGCCGCCCAGCTCCGGCACCGAGCCGACGATCCGCACCTCCTGACCCCAGACCGTGCTCGCGTGCACGCTCACGGAGACCTTCCCGGCGACGGGCTCGGTGCCCGGGTCGGGATCCGGCGTGGTGCCCTCGGAGGTCTTCCCCACGTGCAGGGCGAGCGCCCCGTAGGCGGGGAGGGTCGCCGAGAAGGTGCCGTCGGCCGCGACGGCGATCGTCTCGGAGCAGTCGCTCGCCGCGACCACGTCGCAGTACGTGCCCGCAGGCAGCGAGCTGTCGTAGGTGCGGGTGGTCGCGGAGCCGGTGTTGTTGATGGCCACGAAGCCCTTGTCGCCGCGGCCGAAGGCGATCTGGTTGCCGCCGTCGTCCCACCAGTTCGTCAGGGCCGTGCCGGCGACGGTGTTGTGGAAGCCGACCATGCCCTGGATCTCGGTCCAGCGCTGGGTGCAGGTCCACGCGTCGGAGTCGCAGTTCGGGTCGGGCACGGAGGTCGCGGTGGCACCGGGGGCACCCGCATCCTTGTCGGTGAACGTGTAGCCGGAGTACACCGAGGGGGACCCGTAGGGGTAGGCGAGCATGAACGTGTTGGCCAGGACGTACTTCGCGCCCCAGGTCTCGTTCATCGTCTCGCCGTTGCGCTCGGTGTCGTGGTTGTCGACGAACACCCCGGCCTGGGCGGAGGGGAGCTTGCCGTTCGCGATGTGCTGCAGGTTCGCGATCGAGCCGTCGAAGTCGGACTTCAGCTGGCGGGCGTAGTCGAACTCGTGCACGTCACCGGTGCCCGTGTACTCGGACTCCTGGATCGGCTCGCCGGCCGCGCCGATGACCTCCTGCACCCAGTAGGCGTTCGGGTCGCTGAGCTTCGCCTTGATCGCCGCCAGGTCGCTCGCGGGGATGTGCTTCGCGGCGTCGATGCGGAAGCCGGCGACGCCGAGCGAGAGCAGGTCGTTCATGTATCCGGCGAGGGTGTTCTGCACGTACGCGGAGCCTGTGCGGAGGTCCTGCAGGGACACCAGGCGGCAGTTCTGCACCTGGAACCGGTCCTGGTAGTTGCTGATGTTCGTGCGGCAGTCGTTGAAGTCGGCGGCGCCGTAGATGCCGGGGAAGTAGTCGATGCCGTAGGGGGTTCCGGCGGTGCCGGTGCCGGAGCCGCCGTCGGCCCCGGTGGTGTGGTTGATGACGGCGTCGGCGATGACCTCGACGCCGGCGGCGTTGCAGGTCTCGACCATGGCGGCGAACTCGGCGCGGGTGCCGAGCTTGCCCTCGATCTTGTAGCTCACGGGCTGGTAGGAGGTCCACCAGGCCGTGCCCTGGATCGTCTCCTGCGGAGGGGAGACCTGGACGTAGCCGAAGCCCGCGGGGCCGATGGTGCTCGTGCACTCCGCGGCCACGGAGTCCCAGGTCCACTGGAAGAGGTTGAGGATGACGTCGCCACGACCGTTCTCCGAGGTGGCACCGCCGCTGGGCACGGGGGGCGAGCCCTGTGCTGGTGGGGAGGTGGCCGGGGAGCCGGCGACGGCGAGGAGGAGCGCTAGGGCGAGGGCTGCGGCGAGGCGGATCAGCGGGCGCGGGGCCGCTGTGCCGATGGGGGCGTGCTGCATGGGTTCTCTCCTGGGGATGGGCCGACCACTGGGGCCGGCCCCCGGCGTCATCGCCGGATCGGGGATGCAAGAACTTGCGAAGGAACGCGTACGCTTGCGAAGGAGAGTAGCGAGCTCAGCTCGTGCCGTCGAGGGGGTCCGTCAAACCTGCCCGATTTCCGATTGTTCATGCAGGTCAGAAGCGTGGGTAAGAATCCGGCAACGGCGGACATCTGACGCCACCGCGATGCAAGATCTTGCACTCCGGGTTCCGGAGGACCTCCCCGTCGGGTCGACCGCAGAGCATCCCCCCTCCACCTCCCCTCACCTCACGCTCTCTCGTGCCCTCGTCATCTCAGCGTTGTGGGGGGGGGGGGTCTGCCGACAGAAAAGGACACGGAAAAAAACAAAGATGCGCACCG